>JAPOZF010000480.1 GCA_026706165.1 Gemmatimonadota bacterium | reverse complement strand
AGTGGTTCATGCGCAATCTGGTCTGTTCGTCGATTTCAGCGGCATTGCTGGCCCTCCATCCCCTGGGGGCCCAGGAAACCTCCCTGAGCGGTACGGTAACCGATGCAGAAAGCGGCACGCGGCTGCCAGGGGCCAACATCCGCCTCGTGGATACCTTGCTGGGGGCTGCCACCGACCTGGAAGGCCAGTTCGTGTTGCGGGGCGTGCCTGCGGGCACCCGACAGGTGGAAGTCAGCCTGATCGGTTATGCAACCCACGTCGAAACCCTGCGGGTGGCGACCGGCGAGCAGGCACACTTGACCGTCGCCCTGACCTCCAGTCCCGTGCACATGGGGGAAACACTGATCCAGGCCGACCGGGCCTTCTCGGCGGCTTCCTCGCGGGCGGTGCGCCAGTTCGACCTGCAAACCCGGCCCACCCGCACGGCCCAGCAGATGCTGCAACTGGCGCCCGGCCTCATCATCGCCCAGCACGCCGGCGGCGGAAAAGCAGAACAGATCTTCCTGCGCGGTTTTGACGCCGACCACGGCACGGATGTCGCCATCTCGCTGGATGGGGTTCCGGTGAACATGGTCTCCCACGGCCATGGACAAGGCTACGCCGACCTGCACTTCCTGATTCCCGAAGTCGTCGAAGAACTGGAGGTCAGGAAAGGGCCGTACTTTGCCGAAGTCGGCAATCTGGGTACCGCCGGAGCCATCGCCTACCGCACCCGCAACCATCTCGACGGAAACGCCATTCACTTCGAAGGGGGCGCTTTCAATTCGGCCGAGTACACCATGCTGTATCAGATCCCGCTGGCCGATACCGGGCAAAGCGCCTATTTCGCGGGCAAGTACTACCAGACCGACGGCCCCCTCAACCGGCCCCAGGGCCTGCAGCGCTTCAATCTCTTCGGCAAGTACCACAACCACCTCTCCGAACGCTCCACGCTTACCCTGACCACCAGCGGGTTCAGTTCGGCCTGGGACGCCTCCGGGCAGATTCCCCAACGGGCGGTGGAACAGGGCCTCATCGACCGCTGGGGTGCCATCGACGACCTGGAAGGCGGCACCACCGGCCGCCAGGACTTCCACGTCAATTTCCACGTACAGGAGGCCGGCACCAGCGTCTTCGACCTGCAGGCGTACCTGGTCAGCTACCAGTTCAAGCTGTTCTCCAACTTCACCTTCTTCCTCGAGGACCGGGAACGCGGCGACGCCATCGAACAGACCGATACCCGCCAGGTCTCCGGGATCAACAGCCGCTATTCCTTCTACCACCACTGGGGACCGTACCTGGCCCATACTGCGATAGGAGGCGGCCTGCGCGCCGACAATGCGGAAGTGGGTTTGTGGAAAAGCCCCGACCGCCAGCGCCTGGCCCCCCTTGTCGATGCCGATGTCATGGAGCGCAACCTGTTCCTGTGGGCCCAGGAGGAGCTCATCCTCACCCCGCGTCTGAAACTGGCGCTGGGTCTGCGAGGCGACTATTTCACCTTCAATGTCGACGATCACCTCGAAGGGCGCCCCGGCGGGCTGCCCCATGCCTCCGGCGTTGCTCAAGCCTCCATCCTCAGCCCGAAAGCGACCCTGGTGTACAGCCCCGGCCACGCCCTGGACCTCTTTGCCAACTTCGGCACCGGATTCCATTCCAACGACGCCCGCAACAACGTCATCGACGCCCGCGCCTCGCAGATTCGCCGGGTCATGCGGCGCAATGGACGCAACGAGGCGGACATTGCCCTCGAGTTGGCGGGACGGCACATCGATCCCGGCCACCTCGAAGAAGGGACCCTGCCGCGGGCGGTGGGGGCGGAAACCGGTCTGAGAACCCGGTTGTTCGACCGCTTGAACCTGGGGGCGGCCCTGTGGCGGCTGGACCTGGAGAGCGAGTTCGTCTTCGTCGGCGACGCCGGCACCACCGAAGCCAGCGGCAGAACCCGGCGGGAGGGGCTCGATCTGGAAGCCCGTCTCCAACTGCATCCCTGGCTGTGGGCGGATGTCGACCTCAATCTCGCCCGGGGTGAGGCTGTCGACGAACCGGACGGCGCCGATGAGATCCCACTGGCCCCTCGACGAACCTCTACGGGAGGCTTGACGTGGTTCCATCCCGATGGCCTGGAAGGCAGCCTGCGCTTTCGCCACGTCGGCGACCGGCCCGCCAACGAGGACGGCAGCATCACGGCCGAGGGCTATACCCTCCTCGATTTGATCGGAGTCTGGCGCCTGGGGAACTGGCGGTTGAACCTGGGCGTGGAGAACGTGCTGAATTCGGCGTGGAACGAGGCGCAGTTCGACACGGAATCGCGACTGCGGGACGAAGAGGAACCTGTTTCGGAGATCCACTTCACCCCGGGGAATCCCGCCAACCTGTTGCTGGGAGTCAGTTTTTCCTTCTGAGCGGTTGTCGCCAGGAGCGGTCCCGGGCGCAGGACGGGTTCCTGCACCCGGCAATCACGGGCGAATTCCGCCGCTCGCCTGCGCGCCCCGGCCCTGACCCAGGGCCAGCTCGGCGAGGTAGACGGCGGTGCCGCCTTCGTGGCTCGAGTAGTAGGAGAGCAGCCCCCGTTCCTCGCTGAGGGCCACGAACCCGGGGTAGGAGCTGTCCCCGCCGCTCGGCAGTTCCACCGCTTCGTGCAGGGCGTCCCCGTGCAGCCACCACAGGGAGGTCGCCGCGGTGTCCCCCATGCTCTTGCGCCCTCCCACGAGGTAGCGGCCCCCCCATCGCACGATCAGCGGTCCGCCGACATTGCGCTCGAGGCATGCGGACGTCCAGGCCTTCCAGGGCGGCGCCGACCGGCAGATGCGGGCCCGCTTCCCGGCGCCGTCGCGAACCAGGGCCAGCGCCGAGCCGTCCTCCTCGAACAGGAACGCGGTTTCATCGCCGTAATCCCCGGCGAAAAGGGAGTGGAAGTACCACACCAGGCCGTCGGCGCTCGTCAGCATCGCCGACTCGATCGACCCGGGCTGCTGCTCGTCCTCGATGCCGGACCCGTAGCCGCGGCGCCTGCGCCCGCACAGGTACGCGCGGTCCCCGTGGGAAGCCGCCCTCCAGATGTAATGGCCGTACGTCCCCTCCATCTGCGCCGGCCCGTTCCAGCCGGAACCGTCGTCGGTCCAGGCGGCGTACCCGAGATGCTCGTTGAGGTTCAGCGGGACCCCCTCCCCGTGCAGCAGCCAGGTGCCGGTGTAGACGAACAGCGATCCCCGGAACACGAGGAAGTGGGGGTCGCGGGTGTCGCGGCCCGGCACCGAGAAGGTGAACGCCTCCGACCAGGTCAGGGCGTCGTCGCTTTCAAGGACGACGACCCTGGCGCAGCTCGAGACCCGGTGCCCGTCCGGACTGCTGCGGAAGGTCAGATAGAACCTGCCCGAGTAAACGCACAGGTCGGTGAAGGCGTTGTGGTTGGCATCCTTGCGGACGGTTGTGATCGATTCGACCTGGATGGCCGGCAAGTCCGTCATGGCTTTTTCCCCTTTCTGATTTCGCGGCGGCGCGGATGCAGGGCGGACCCCCCGGGACGCTCGACGAGGAAGCGGTCGACGAACAGTTCGCGGCGGGCGTTCAGGAGGACGGGGGCGGTCATGTCGGGGCCTCGGTCTTGGCAGGGTGGGGAGATGAAGTAGCTTTCAGCAACACCCGCAACGATACAGGGAAACCTGGAAAATCGGGTCAACTCCAGGTCCCTGTGAAACAGCATGCCATGCCGAGCGTCCCCGGATGAAAACGACCCGGTTGTCCCACCTCACCCTCCTGTTGCTCTCCTGCGTGTTCGTGCGGGACAGCCTGGCCGGTGATTATACCCGCCTGTTGCTGCCCGGAGGCGCCCGGGTCCGCTTTGGGGAAGCGGTACTGACCGGCGAAATCACCTGGTCCCCCAACGGCGCCTGGCTGGCGGCGCCCAGCAGCGCCGGCACCTGGCTCTACAACGCCCGCACCGGCCGGTTCAAAGCCCTTCTGGGTACGGGGTTCGTCCGGGCGGTGGCGTTCGCACCGGACAGCAGGACGCTGGCCGCCGGCAGCGGCAGGGAAGTCCAGCTGTGGAAGGTCAGGACCCGGCGGCTGGAAACCGCTCTCGACGGTCACGAGGGGTTTGTCCGTTCCGTGGCCTTCTCGCCTGACGGCAAGACCCTGGCAAGCGGCGGCCGGGACCGGACGATCCGGTTGTGGGAGGCCGGAACCGGCCGGTTGGAGGCCACCCTGGACGGGCACGCCGGAGAGGTCGAGGCCCTGGCGTTCTCTCCAGACGGCGGAACCCTGGCCAGTGCCGGCGGCGACCATGCGATCCGGTTGTGGGATGCGGGCACCTGGCAGCCGAAGGCCTCGCTGGAAGGGCACACCGGCTGGATCGAGTCGGTGGCCTTCGCCCCGGACGGAAAAACCCTGGCAAGCGGCGGCTGGGACGGCACCATCCGGTTGTGGGACGTGGAAACGGCGCATGCGAAGACGACCCTGAAAGGGCATTCGGGGTATGGACTGGCCGAGTGGGTCTGGTCCGTTGCCTTCGCGCCGGACGGAAAAACCCTGGCAAGCGGTCACGACCACGGGATGCGGCTGTGGGACTTGGAGACCGGACAGGTCCTGACCTCTCTCACCCCCGATGGACATACGAGCTGGGTCTCCTCGGTGGCGTTCTCGCCGGACGGCGAGACCCTGGCAAGCGGCAGCCGCAGCAGCAATGAGAACGAGAGCAGGCATTTCTCCGTTCTGCTGTGGGATCTGTCCTCCCGCACGGAAGTGGAGGCCGTGGTGGCGGGCGGCAACGCCGGGGGCCTGACCGTCGAGTTCTCCCGCTCCATCGCCGGCCGCCGCCGCGACTACGCCTGGAGCGCCGTCACCGACACCGCCGGGAGGCTGGAGCTCACCCTGTTCCCCGGGGTAACCGGTTTCTACGAGGCCCGCGCCCGCGCCGCCGACGCCACGGTCGCCGGCCGGTGGAACAGCATTCCCCTCAACAGCGGCGAGCGCCAGTTCCTTGAGCTCACCCCGGGCGGCGGCATGCGGGTGGTGGATGCGGAACAGCTGGCCGCCGCAAAAGTTGCGGCGCCGCAAGGACCGGCGGAAAGCGAGCTGCATCCCAACACGCCCAACCCTTTCAACGCCAGCACCCGGATCGCCTACCGCCTCGCCGCTTCCGGACCGGTGCGGCTGGAGGTCTACAATCTCCTCGGGCAGCCGGTGCGCACGCTGGTCGACCAGACCCAGACCGCCGGCGCGTACCGGGTTACCTGGGATTCGCGGGACCGGCGGGGCGCCGCGGTGGCCGCGGGGATCTACCTCACCCGCCTGACGTGCCCGGACGGGGTGCGGACCCGCAGACTGATCCTGTTGAAGTAGCCGCGGCCGGGTTGCCGGGTTCGTAGGGACAGGGTGAAATCGAGCCTGCAGACGGCGGCAGATCACTCTCAGTGAAAGGA
>JAPOZF010000028.1 GCA_026706165.1 Gemmatimonadota bacterium | reverse complement strand
CTACGCCCCGCTGACCCTGGTCCTCATCGTCAGCCTCTGGGACCACCAGCACAGCCTGATGCAGCAGTACGGGTTCGCGAGGATCTACGACTTCAAGGCCAGGGCGGGAGCGGCGGTCACCGCCAGGTTCGACCTGCTGTTCAACTGGATCCTGTTCGTCAACATGCTCGTGGTATCGCCGATGTTCTCGGTGATCTGGGTGCGCATGGTCCACGAGATGCACATCCCGGTCAGCGCCGAAACGGTTCGGACCATCCACGCGATGTCGTGGACGGCGACGATTGTCTTCCTCGTGGCCTACGCCGGGCACGTCATCTGGTGCCTGCGGCGGGGGCACACCCTGAATCCCCTCAAGTACCTGTTTCTGTTCTCCAGCTACTTCCTGTGGTACTACGCCAGCTTCTCCACGACCTACCTGCTCGTGTTCGCTTTCGCCCACCGCGTCATGCACGGCATGCAGTACATCGTCATGGTCTATTTCTACCTGAGGAACAAGCTCGAGCGCATGGGAGGGGAATCGCCCCTGCTCGCCTACCTCGCCAGGCCGGGGAATGTCAAGGCCTTCCTGCTGCTTTGCGCGGCTTACGCCCTCGTTTACCACGCCCTGTCGGAAGGGTACGCGCGCGATTTCGGGTTCGGCGTCATCGGCTACAACACAAACTACGACCTGTTCAGCTATTCCCTGATCGCCTCGTTCTCCCTGCTTCACTACTACTACGACGCCTTCATCTGGAAGGTCCGCAAGAAGGAAGTCCAGGAAGGACTTTAGGTCTCGTGCGCTATCTCAAGTCGCTTCGCTTCCTGCTCTATCTCGCCGTCCTTGGAGCGGCCATCGGCCTGTTCGAGCGGCACCAGTCCCGCACCTACGGACACCTCGCGTCGCGCGACGAAGCCAGGGGCAACCCGCAGCTCTACGGACAATCGCTGCAGCAGTTGTCGGAAGTGCTGCTCGAGCTCTATCCCGAGGGCGCGGGCCCCAACCTGATGATGGGCAAGGCCCTCGCCGACCAGGGAAGACTGCACGAGGCGCGCCGCCATCTCGAGAAGGCCCTCGAGGTCAACCGGCGCAGCGAGGCGCTCCTGTTCGTGTACGCCCGGCTGCTGCTCGACATGGGAGCCGACGCGGAGGAAATCCGCCCTGTCGTCGAGGAGATCCGCCGCGACTATCCGCGTTCGCGGGAGAAAGTCGAGGAGTATTTCCGCAAGGCCACCAAGGGCGGTATCAGCTTCGACGAAGGCTGAAGGATCCTCCTGTGATTCCCCGGCTGCAGTCAACCATCGGCAGCAATCGACCAATGGCCCCATCCCCGGCAAACCGCGAGTCCCGCGCACAAGGCGGGCCCGAAGCTGCTCCTTGCATGACTGCAGGTTGCACGCCGGTTTCATCCCCGACATTCTTTGCAGCGCTTTGTTTGCAGGCGGCGGTTAGGAGGATTTCCCCGTGAGCAGCCGATTCCCGCGATTATGCTTCCTCGCCTGCGCGTTGGTGGCCGGCTTTGGCGCCCCGGTCCCGATCGCAGGACTGACGATCTACCGCCTCGGCGGCGAGAGCCTGCCGCCCCCCGATGCCGACAGGCTCGGCGCCCCGGCGGGGTCGATCCGGTTCGTGCAGCTGCCCTGGCGCGAAACCCACAGCGCCCCGTTCGGGAACGCCCATCTCGTGGTGATCGAGCCCGACTCCGTCCGCGCCGACCTGTTGACGCTCGCCAACCTTACCCCGGAGATAGTCGACCGGGGCGGCCTCATCCAGGTCCGGCACCCCGGCCGGCAGGGATGGGGAACCGACGAGGCCTTGCTCAACCTTCTCGACGGGGATCCGGAGACGGCCTACAATGGCGGGGTGCCGCCATGGGAGGCCGAGGTCAGCCTCGAGGCGGCCGGCTCCCCCTTCTGCGTCAAGCGGCCCAACTACTGCAAATACATCCACATGGTTCTTCCCGGGGCCTACCCGCTGCAGCGGATTCGGATCTACCCGATCCCCGGGAACGAGGAAAACCGCTTCATCCCCACCTACACTCTCGGCATCAGCGACGGCGACCCGCTCAAGTTCGGCAAGCAGGACCGGACCTTCGGCAACCGCACCGATTCGGCGGTTTTCATAACCGGCTCCTTCGACCTCGTGTCCGAGGTGGCGGAGAACAACGAACCCCTGCTCGAGTTCGAGTTCGACGACGAGCCGGTGAAGGAGGTCATATTCATCGCCCCGATAGGAAACTGGGAGATCGCCGAGTTCGAGCTGCTCTTCGAGGGCTTCGCCAACGCCGCCAACTACACAACCAACCTCATTGACTTCGGCGAACCCGGAACCCTCGGCCCGGTGACTTGGTCGGGGGGTCTCCATCCCGGTGCGAGCGTCGATATCAGGGTGCGCGCCGGCGACACTACGGACCCCAACCTCTATTTCCGCAACACCTTCCGCGGCAGGGAGCGAAGCCGGCTGAACGCCGAGGGACAGCCCCTTGGCCGCTCCGAGTACTTCAGCCTCGAAACCGGGGAACAGGCTGGAATCGCCCCCGACCTCGACAACTGGTCCCACTGGAGTTCGGTCCTCGCGTTCGTAAACGGGGAGCAGGTTCTCCCTCAGTGGCGGCCTCGCCGCTATGCCCAGCTCAGCGCCGATTTCCTGTCGGGGGGGCGCCTCGACTTCTTCGAGTTCTCCGTGTCGCAGCCCCCCATCGTCACCGGCGGCGTCGCCGAAATCGGCCCCGGTGCCGTGCCTGCCCGCCAAACCTCCCGTTTCACCTTCGTGTTCTTCACCGAAATCTCGGTTGGAGACCTGGGATTCGACAGCATTCGCATCGAAACCCCGGCCCTCGTGGACAGCGTCGTTTCAGTGGCGGTCGAAGGCCGGCAGCTCGAGGCATCGGAATGGGAGCAGGAGATCGCGCCAAACGGATTCACGGTGCGGATTCCGCGCATGGACGACCGCAATACCGGCGACCTCGTCGAGATCTTCTTTGACGCCAGAGTCTACAGCTTCGGGACCGAGTTCAGGGGGCGCGTCTTCGACAGCGGGAGACCCTGGGAGGTGCCCCAGCTGCTCGCCCCCGGCGATCCCGACTTCCGCATCGACAACAACTCGCTGAGCGTCGAGCTCTCCGACGTCGCCGCGAAAACCCTCGACCATCTCCACCTCTCCTCTCCGGTGTTCACTCCCAACGCCGACGGAATCAACGATCTCCTCGGGTTGGAATTCGATCTCGTCAACCTCTCCGACGCGGTGCCGGCGAGCATCCTGATCCACGATCTGACCGGGGCGTCCGTGGCCGACCTGCCGCTCGAGCCGCTCGCCAGCGGTCCCCACCGGGTTCAGTGGGACGGCCGCAACGGCCGCGGCGAACTCCTGCCCCCCGGCATCTACATCCTGCGCCTGCAGGTCGACACCGATGACGGCGAATTCAGCGTCGAGCGGCTGGTGTCCCTGGCATACTAGCCCTGCCTCGCCAAGGGCGGCTCACAAACGATGAAAATCGCAGTGTTCGGCGGCGCCGGCTGGGTTGGACGGGCCATCATCGAGAACCTGTCCCGCGGCCACGAAGTGCGCCCCTGTGACCGTTCCGCCGAGGCCTGGAAGGCCGTCGCCCGGATCGACGGCGAATGGCGCGGCGAGGTCCTCCACGGGGATGTCGCTGACTACGGCGCCGTCGACCGCGCTCTGGACGGGATGGACGCCGTCGTGCACGCCGCGGTGTACTTCTCGGGGGCGCCCGGCGCCTACGGGGTGGACGACGACCTGCCTTTCCTGGTCAATCTCAAGGGGCTCTGGAACGTGCTCGAAGCGGCGCGCACGCGGGGGATCCGGCGGGTCGTCCACATCGGTTCCTGCCAGGTGGTGCATCCCGAAGGTGTCTTCTTCAGCTCCGAGGTGCGCCGGCCGGACGCCGGCCTCTACTCGGTGAGCAAGAGGCTGCAGGAGGAGATGTGCCGCCAGTACCACGACGCCTTCGGGATGTCGATCGTCGTGCTGCGTCCCTGCTCGATCGTCGACCTGAGGAAGGGTATCAACAAGCTGGGGGAACCGCTGAAGCCGGGCTCGTGGAACGTGAGCTGTGTCTGCCGCCACGACCTGGCGCAGGCATGCCGGCTGGCGCTCGAGAAGGAGGAGATCGGGCTCGAGGTGCTCAGCATCGCCGGGGATCCGGAAGCGGAACGGCACTGCAACGCCGGCAGGGCCCGGGAGATCCTCGACCTGGAGTTCGCAGGGGATGCGGAACCGTACCGGTGACCCCGGCAAGGGGCGGCCGGGGTTTCGACGCAACCTGCTGCTGGCCGCGGCGGCCATGTCCCTCCATTTGCAGGGGCAGGCAGCCGCAGCCCCGGCTGGCGCCGGCGAAACCGCGGACTTCGCCGAGATCCTCGCCACCGAGGAGGCGATTCTCTCCCTGACCCCCCGCCTGAAAAAGCTCGGAAGGGACGTGCTGAATCTGCAGCTTCCCCACCTTGCCGGGGCGGGGTTGTTCGCCGACGAGGTATCGTTCACCGACCTGGCGGCCTCGGGGCCGCCCTCCGGCGAGGAACTTCGGGGCATGGCGGTGCGTTCGTCGGAGTGGCCGCTGAACGGCGCGGCACGCACAGCCCCCTCATCCTCGCTGCGCCTCTGGGCTCCCCTGTTCGACCAGGTCGAGTACTTCGAGCACGCCAGATTTCATTTCGAGCGGGGGAACTTCCTCGACGCCGGACGGCGGCAGTGGGAGGCCGACATCGCCTTCACCGGCGCTGCCCGCACCCGGAGCGGAACCCTGCTGGCGGTCGCGGCCAAGCTCGCCACCCGGTGGAAACCCGGGACGGACCCGGCGTCGCCGCCGGGTGGGGCGAAGCCTGCCTGGGAGGACTGGCGGATCGAGCGCTGGCACCTGAAGAGCCTGACCACCCACGAGGCCGCTGATCCCCTGTTTTCGGACGTCCTCGACCGGGCCCTGCCGAAGGACGCGGACCGCAAGCGGGCGCGCGAGTCGATCCAGGAGCAGCTCGTCGTCGCCTGGGGCCGGGACCTGATCGCCGGCACCAACCGGTTCGAGAAACCGCACGTCCTGTTCGACATCTCCTCCCTCTACCAGAAACCAGGCGTATCGGTCGTCGACATCGACAGGGACGGGTACGACGACATCTACGTCATGCCGTCCTGGGGGAAGAACCTGCTCCTCCACAACCAGGGGGACGGAACCTTTCGGGACATCGCGGCCGAGGTCAGTCTCGATCCGGAGAACTTCTGTTCCAGCGCCGCCTTCGCCGACTTCGACAACGACGGCGACCCCGACGTCTTCATGGGCCGCACCTTCGAACGCAGTCTCTACTTCCTCAACGAGGATGGGCGTTTCGCCGACCGCTCCGAAACCCTGCCCCCCGCGGCACTTCCGAACTTCGTGGCCTCGATCTCGGCCGCGGACTACAACGGCGACGGGCTCCTCG
>JAPOZF010000025.1 GCA_026706165.1 Gemmatimonadota bacterium | reverse complement strand
GGTATCGGCAGGCCCAGCACCTACGCGCAGATCATCAGTACCCTGCAGGATCGGGAATACGTGGAAAAGCAGGACCGCTACTTCGTGGGGACCGAGCGTGGACAAACGGTCAACAAGCTCCTTATCGAGACCTTTCCCAACATCTTCGACGTCCGCTTCACCGCCAGAATGGAAGACGAGCTCGACCGCATCGAGGACGGCAAGGAAAACTGGGTGGAGACGGTGCGCCAGTTCTACGGATCCTGGAGCGACTCCCTGAAGGATGCGAACTCGCGCCGACGCGAGCTCAAGCGATCCCTCCAGGAAGAGACCGACATAGTCTGCGAGGACTGCCATCGCAACATGGTGGTCAAATGGGGCAGGAACGGCCGTTTTCTCGCATGCCCGGGTTACCCGCAATGCAAGAACACCAAGCCTCTCGAACAGGATCGTGAGCAGGCGCAGACCGACGAAAAGTGCGAGATCTGCAGCTCTCCGATGGTCGTCAAGACGGGACTGTACGGACGCTTTCTCGCCTGCAGCGGGTACCCCGATTGTCGAAACGTCAAACCTTACTCGCTCGGGATTTCCTGCCCGGAACAGGACTGTGGTGGTGAACTGGTGGAAAAGCAATCCCGGAAGGGGAAGGTGTTCTACAGCTGCAACCAGTACCCTGATTGCAGGTTCGCCAGTTGGGACAAGCCGGTGGAAGGCCCCTGTCCTCACTGCGAGGCGCCGCTTCTGTACGAAAAGAACAGCCGGAAGGGAGCGCCGGTGCTGCTTTGCCGCATGTGCGAAAACCGGTTCGAAAACACCACCGCCGCTTGAACAGCACCTGCCGGGGCCTCGCTCCTGATCCCGGGGAGAGCTGGCCGCCACCCGATTCGACAGCACAGTTCACAGACCTCCCGAATCCCTCTGCGCCCCTCGATGACGGCATCGCCCACTTTATCGAATACCTTCGGAAGAGCGGGCGCCCCGATTCGACCATTTCCGCTTACCGCTCCGACCTGAACCAGTTCACCCTCTTCGTTCATCCGCGCACTGCGGACGCATCGCTCGGTTCCATCGGGCCAAAACTGGTAGCGGAGTTCCTCGGCGAACAGGTGCGGAAACACAAACCTGCAACCGCACAGCGAAAACTTTCCGCGGTGAAATCGCTGTTCCGCTTCCTGCGCCGTTGCGGCGTTCGCGGTGACGACCCTGCAGCCGGTTTGAGAGTCGATACTTCACCGCAACCTGCAGGGGGCGGCCTCGGAAAGGAGGCCGTGGCCGAGGCGATCGAAAAAACCCCCGCGGACAGCTTCGCCGCGGTTCGCAACCGCGCCATCGTCGAAATCCTGTACGGAGGAGGGCTGCGGCTCCGGGAACTTGTAGCCCTGAATCTGACCTCTCTGGAGATCGAATCGGGGATGGTGAAAGTCGGGGCCCCGGAAGCGCCGAGGCTCGTGCCGATCGGTTCTCGTGCCACAGCCGCGGTCGGGGACTACCTGCTTTTTCGGGCCGACCTCCTGGTCGACAAGGAGATCGCCGATATCGACGCGGGCGCGCTCTTTCTCAACACCTCGGGTAAACGACTCCACCGCAGGACTGTTCAGCGCATCGTCGAACGCCTGCTCAGCCCGGTGAACGGGGGCGGCCCCCGGGCACTGCGAACTGCCTGCGCCGACCACATGCTCGGGGCGGGTGCCGACGCCGGCGCCGTTGCCGAAATGCTGGGACAGGCGGCCCCTGCGTCCGCCCACCCCCCTGCCGACGATCAAGAGGTCCTGCAGGGCCTGCGGAAAACATACGCGGGCAGTCACCCGCGAGATCACTGACCGACCGCTGCCGGCGAACGGCCCCGTATGCCGCCCTTTTTCGCGGACCGACAACCTCGCCGCCATCCGCTGCTGCTGCTTCTGGTCACTGTCGCAGTAGCTGCGGCACATTGCGCCAAGGTTGGAAGGCCCCCCGGGGGGGAGATCGACCGGACCGCCCCGGACATCGTCAGCCATACGCCGAAGGCCGACGAAACGGAGGTGGCCCCGGAGAGCCCCATCTTCCTCCGTTTCAGCGAGGGAATGGACCGCAGGCGAACGGAGGAGGCGATTTTTCTCGCTCCGCGGGTCGAGCTGCAATTCCGTTGGAAAGGACCCACCCTCGAAGTCTCCGCCGGCCGCCTTCTGGAGGAGCAGACTTACGTGGTAACTGTCGGAACGGACGCACGTGACCGGCGCGGCAACTCGCTGCCGGAAGCGTACACCTTCGCCTTCGCCACCGGGCCCGAACTCAACCAGGGGCGCCTTCGCGGCCGCGTCTACGAGGGGTACAGACCTGCAGCCAAAGCCCGCGTGTGGGCGTACGACGTCCGCCACTTCGACGGCCGCGTGGGCAGCGATCCCCCGGATTACGAGACGCAATCATCGCGAGACGGCTCGTACGAATTCATGCGCCTTTCCGCCGGACGCTTCCTCGTGACCGCCTTCCGCGATGAAAACCGCAATTCCCGCAGGGACGCCGGAGAACCCATTGCCCTGCCGGCAGCCATCCACGACCTCTCGCAGAGCGAAGACGTCCATGCAGGAGATCTGCTGCTGTCCCAGGGAGAATTGCCTTCCCCCCGGCTGAAGCGGGTGCAGGCACTCGACGAAAACCGGCTTCTCCTGGCCTTCGATCGCGAGGTAGACCCCCTGGACGCCCTTATTGAAATCGATGGGCTCGAGGTTTCGGCATTCTACTCCTCGGCGCGTGACCGAACCCGGCTGTACGTCCTGACCGGTCCACAGCAGGCAGAGGCAAGTTACCGTTTCGCCAGGCTCGTCATCGAGAAACAGCCGGTGTCCTGGGACCAGCCGTGGCGCGCCAGCACCCGGAAGGACAAGAAGGCTCCATCCGTCGTCTCGGCAAGCCCCTCGAAAGTGGGGGCCCCAGGCGACTCACTGGCCATCGAGTTCGACGAAGGGATGGCCACGGATACCCCTGCAGGCGATTTCTGGATCGAAACCGATTCGACCGCCTCGGTAGACGGTACCTGGACATGGGAGACTCCGACACGGCTGGTGCTGATTCCGCGGGAACCCCTGAGGCCGGGACATTACTCCCTGCGCGGCCGACTGGGACAGCTGAGCGACCGCGCCGGACACGCCCCGGCGGACAGCCTGGCCGAGTTCGATTTCGAGGTGGCGCCGGATTCGGAGCTGCCGTCGCTCTCCGGGACGGTCACCGCGGACTCCCTCCTCGACCTGGGCGAGGTGATGGTGCTCGCCAGAGGTGTTCCGGATGGACGCACCTACATCGCCGGTTGCGACAGCAGCGGAGCATTTTCCCTCGGGAAGGTGCTTCCCGGAAAATATTCGGTGATGGCGTTTGCGGACCTGAACGGCAATCTCGTAGCGGATGCCGGCACCCCCCATCCCTTCACGCCTGCCGAAGCGGTCTCGATCTCAGCCGAAATGGTAGCGGTTCGCAGAGGACAAACGGCGGAGGGAGTCGACCTCGAGTTCAGGTGAACCGCGAATGCGCTACCTCCAGACCGTCGGAGCACTCCTGGTTCTCGCGGCAATCGTGATGTTTCACTTCTCACAGCTCAAGCCGGAAGAAGTGGACGAGATCGAGCTTGCCGCCCGCCTGGAGGCGTTTCACCTGATGCAGGCGGAATACCGCAGGGAGCACCAGGAGTTCTTCAATCCGCGGGCGGAGCCGTACCGCAGCCAGCTGTCTTGGCTTCAGGAATGCGACTGCGAGGTTCACTGGAGTCCCAAGGTATTTTCCGTCACCGTCCGGGCCGACTTCGACGGCGACGGAGTCAGCGGGGTCTGGCGCATCGGCAACGAGAGCCCCGAGGTCGAGAAGTTGGCCGCCGACTAGCCCCGACCGTCCCGGCGCGCACCCGTCCGCTACCGATCCACCGGATGAAGGCGCGGCTCCACCCTTCTTCCCTTCGGGTAGGACCCGATTACCGTGACGCAGGCAGCGATTCTTTGCGCCTCGGCCAGCGCCTGGTCGACCGCCTCTTCACCCACAGCTCCCGAAAAGTCGACGTACACGTCGTAGAGATACGGCTCGCCGAGCCGTTTTCGCGACTCCACCTTGTGGAGCCGGAGCTGTCTCGATGTCAGACAAGTCAGAATCTCCCCCAGACCGCGGGCCGATTCCGCAAGGCGGATCACGGCGCTCGTCTTCATCTCGCCGCTGCGGCTCTCCCCCGGTACGCCGGCGATCACGAGGAAGCGGGTGTAGTTGTCCGTGCGCGACTCGATGGCCGAGGCAAGGACCTTCATACCGTGGTCCGCGGCAGCCTGCGCCGGTGCGATGGCCGCGTCCTCGAGCTTCCCGGCCCCCTTGACCATGGCGACGGCGCCCGCAGTGTCGTACACCTCCTGCAGTTCGACACCCTCCAGAGTCGAAAGAAACCCCTCGCACTGGGCCAGCGCCTGAGGATGAGAAGAGATGCGGCGAATGCGCGGCAGCTCACCTGCGGGATTGCCGATCAGGCAGTGGCCGATGCGCAGCGACAGCTCGCCGACCACCGGCAGCGGACTGCGAAGGAACAGGTCCCAGACCTCGTGGATGCTGCCGGCAAGGGAGTTGTCGACCGGCGCCATGCCGAAGGATGCGCTCCCTCCCCTCACCGCTTCGAACAGCTCTTCGAAGGAGGAGCAGGCCACCAGGGCAATATCCGCCCCGAAGTACTCAAGAGCCGCCAGCTCGCTGTTGCTGCCTCGCTCTCCCTGAATGGCGACGCTGGCCTGCGATGCGGAGTAGGACACGGCTCGGGCAGGCGTCCGGGGCATCGCTAAACGGCGATGGCCATCGGAATTGGGGGGTGCGGCCGGTAGCCGACCAGCCTGAAATCTTCCAGGCGAAAAGAGAAGATGTCCTGGTTGCGGTCCTCTATCACCATCTGCGGCAACGGGCGCAGGTCTCGGCGCAGCTGTTCGCGCAGCGGCTCCACGTGATTGCTGTAGATGTGAACGTCCCCTCCTGTCCACACGAAGTCACCGGGATCGAATCCGCCAACCTGGGAGAGCATCATGGTCAGAAGGCTGTAGCTGGCAATGTTGAACGGCACCCCGAGCCCGACATCGCAGCTGCGCTGGTAGAGCTGGCAGCTGAGCCGGTTTCCGGCCACGAAGAACTGGAACAGGCAGTGGCAGGGGGCCAGTGCCATGAGGTCGATTTCCCCGACGTTCCAGGCCGATACCACGAGACGGCGGCTGTGTGGATTGCTGCGCAGCATTTCGACGAGCTGTCCGACCTGATCCACGGTCCGCCCGTCGGGGGCAGCCCATGAGCGCCACTGCTTTCCGTAGATGGGACCGAGATCCCCCGAAGCGTCTGCCCACTCGTCCCAGATGCCCACGCCGTTGTCGCGCAGGTAGGCGATGTTCGTGTCCCCTTGAAGGAACCACAACAGCTCGTGGATGATGGCGCACAGGTTGAGCTTCTTGG
>JAPOZF010000519.1 GCA_026706165.1 Gemmatimonadota bacterium | reverse complement strand
CCCATCAGCTCGGCGGAGGAGCGGTGAAAATCGACGGGAGTCAGCGGTTCGTCGGCGAGGTCGTGCAGGGCGAAAAGGGCATCGGCGTCGAACAGTCCCCGCACTCGCAGCATGGTCCCGAGGACGCGCACGCTGTCCCCGGGAACAAGCGCCGCATCGACACCGAGAATCTCGGCCATCTCGAGGGAAAGCAGGCAGCTTTTTTCACCCGGGGAATCGAAAAAATCTCCAGCGGCCAGGGCGGTGTGAACTCCCGTTACTCCCCGTTCCTGCGGGGAAAGGCCGAGCAGGGCCGTCGACAGCGAGAAGCCTTCTCCATGGCTGACCCGGATGTACCCCTTCTCCTCGGACTGGTCGGCGATGTACCAGTTGCGGGGGGAAAGAACGGCGCGCTCGCCGAAGTAGGACCTCGCCGCCTCCATCTTCCACCTGCCGATCCAGTCCCAGTTGTGGTGCCGGATCAGGGCCCCTTCGTAGGCCCCCTCATGCCGGTGTGAGAAGGCGAAAAACTGGACGTCCGGCTTGAAGGAGGAGAACGACAGGACCGTGAAGGTCAGCAGGGTGATCGTGCCCAGGGTCAGGCTCGTGCGCAGCTTGCGACGGCGCATGTTGGAAATTCCGAGCATGAAGGCGGTGTAGGCGGCGCTGAACCGGCTTATGTCGGTCTGGTGCACTCTCGCCTGCTCGGCGCGGTATTCCCGGAGGTAGCGGTTGAAGCGGGTCACGACCATGAGCAGGACGAAAACCGCCATCGCCATGATCGCGAAGGCGAGCAGGACGACCAGGGGGTGGGCGATCGCGAAGGCGGGATGGACCTGGGAAATGATCGCCCAGATCACTATGAGGACCGCGACGAAACCGGTCAGCTGCATGCGGATATCCGGCGATGCCAGGACCAGCCGCTCGGTGAAGAAGGCTGCGGGAATCACCAGCGCCAGAAAAAACACCATCCCCTTGATCACGTCGTTGAGGGTACCGATCACCTCCGGATAAGCCCGGAAGATCATTCCCCCCGCTTCCCGTATGTCTTTTGTGTAGTCGTCCCAGCGGTGCTCGGTCATGGCAGCCTCGGCACGCTGCAGCAAGCGGCGCCCGTTCTCCTGGAACCGGGAAACGCTGTGGTTCTCGATGGCGTGCTTGCGCATCGTGTGCAGGCGCGCTTCGTTGAGGCGCATCATGTCGCGAATCACGTAGAACTCCGTCGGAGTCAGGGTGTCGCGCCTGAAGTGGTAGCCGATCCCCCGGGCGGTGCTCTCGTCGTTGCCGCCCGGGCTGTTCAGCAGATAGCGGGCACCTCCGAACGTTCCGGCCATGACTTTCAGACCGTCGGTCTGCTCCGGAAGGTCGCGGTCGGCGTAGACCAGGGCTGCAAAACCGCTGCGGGAGTACCCGAACTGCCTCGGGGCGCGGCCGCTCCGGTCGAGAATCTTGAAGCTGTCCGAGCTCCCTCCCAGGCCGAACAGCCTGCCGGGGACGCAGGGAAACAGGACCAGGGTCTTCTCGTCCGCCGTCCACCGCGTCACCCATGGAATCTTCCCGCTGAACCCCGGTTCCCCCGCGAACTTCTGCGCTCTCTCACTCAGGTCCGGGGCAAACAGGACCTGCCCTGTCTCCCTGTCGAGAACGAAGGCGGAAATACCGGTGGTGTACCCGACCACCAGGCCATGCAGCGTCGCGCCCCCGGCCTCGTTCGTCAGGTAGTACCGTTCTTGGTGGACTCCCTTGTCGACGAGGTCGTCCCCTTCGCTGACCACGGCCTGCGGCACGAGGCGGTTCGGCATCTGCGCCCGCCTCGGGAAGGAGCGCACCTTGACCTGATGGGTTCGCAGATTGTCCCGGAGAACGGGATCGAACTCCTCGAGATTCTCCAGCAGCTGCGGATCGTCGAAAGCCAGGGACAGGATGCCGTTGAGAAACCGGATCTGGGCGGCGAGCTGTCCGAAGCGGACCTCCCCGGCCCGGTCGAGGGGACTGTTGAGGGAGAGCCTGGCGTCGTGGGTTGTGACGAAACTGAGGGCGAGCTGACCGGCTTCCATCGCCACCTTTCCGCTCGCGGGCACTCCTCCGGGGGCCAGCGTAGACCAGTCGATCCCCTTGATCGGGCTGATGCCGTTGGCGAAGGCCGCGGTTGGCTCTCTCCCCTGAACTGAAGCAACTTCCTTCGCGTACCTGGTGAATCGGCGCGAGAACGGAACGAACAGCCGCTTGAGCTCGAACCGGTCCGAGTTGTTCCAGACGGCGACCTGGTCTGTCCGCGAGCTCAGGTCGAGACTGATGAAGAGATCGACTTCGAGCGGCTCTTCCATCCACCTTGCGTACTCCTCGTTCTTTCTCGCGTGGCGGTTGAGGAAATCGATCATGCCGCGTTGCCCTTGGAAGTGGGCACCCGTCGCGGACAGAATCACCGTGCGGGCCGGCGGGTTCGATTGCAGGTGCCGCGCCAGCTCGAGGAGGGCGACGATGCTGCAGGAGGTCTCCGCCGAAGGAGCGAGGGCGGGAACGATCGAAATCCCGTCGTAGTAGGCGTCGACTACTATGGTCTGGTCCCGCAGCTCCGGGTCCGACCCGACCACCTTGCCCCGGATGTTCCAGGCCGGCCGCTCGCGCCAGTCCATGCGGCTGTGGACAACCACGGAAACCGGGTCGCCCCCGGCGACCCGGCGGCGAAGTTGCAGTCCTGACTCCCGGTCGATCCAGAACCGGGGAATGTCCAGGGGGATGCTGGTGACCTTGTCGAGGGTTTGCAGGTACCCGGTATCCTCAGGCTCTATGAAGATGAAGGCGCGGGCTCCGAACCGGGCTGCCCGAGTCCAACGGTCCCAGCTGTTGAACTCCATGAGCACGGCGCTGCCGTTGAGTGGAAGTCCCTCGAAGTCGGCGTACTCCCCCCATCCCCCGTACACCAGCGGCAGCTCGATTCCTTCCGGGGGTGTCGTGGTGGTGCGCACGTGATTCGGCCACAGGCCGAAAACCGGAAAGACCTCGCCGGAGCCGGAAAGCACCAGCCGGCCTCCTCCCTCGCCCGGCACCGCTCCCCTGTACTGCTCCCGGCGCATGTCGACGCAGCCGTTGCGGCGCAGCCCCTCCTCGATATACGAAGCGGCGCGCGCGTTGCCGGGGTATCCGGTTACCCGGGAACCCGATGCGAGGGTGTGGACCGCGGCTTCGACACGAGCGGTGAGATCGGGCGCCTCGGCAGGCTGGGAACCCTGGGAGGCACCGGCGGGGGAGACGGCCACTGCTGCCGCCAGGAGGGCGATGCGGCGGTAGGAGGGCAACTTGATTGGGGGCATCCGCAAGCCCGCCGGTCGGGGGGGTGCGATGGTGAGATCATCCCCCGGTTCGAGTTGGATGGGTGGGAACAGGAGCCAAGGTATTCCTTCGGAAAAGATCGGGCAATCTGAATTTCCGGCGTTCCCGGGTTGAAACAGGTTGGACGTGTCATCGAACTTGCTTAAGCAGTGGTGCTCCCGCCATGGCGGTTCCCCTGCCCGCTGGATCTTGTCGGGTTGCGTCCCTGTGGCCGTCTGCTCACCCCGGTTACCCACTCAGGCTTCGGGTGCCGGATGGTACTTGCTTTTTCCTCTTCCCCGCTTCGTATTCGGACTCCCCCGGCAAGTCCCGGGCATCGGAACCCGATCGAGCAGGAGAACGGCCCAATGGGTGTCACCGACGGCAAACTGGAAAAGCGGTTTCTGCATCACGCCCGGCGGCTGATGCCGCTCCCGACGGCACCGTTTCGCGAGCAGTTCGTGATGGAAGCGATCTCGCGCCAGGCAACCGAGCTCGGTCTTGAGACTCAATCCGATGCCGTGGGGAATCTCCTGCTCGTTTACCGGGGGAACCGGGATTCGGGATTCGTCCCCCGGGTGATATTCACCGCTCACATGGACCACCCAGGTCTGCTCTACTCCCGGCCTGTCTCCCCCCGCGACCACCTGTTCGAGCTCGCCGGGAACGTGAACGTCGATCTGGCGAAGAAGAGCGAGGTCGACATCTACGACCCGGCAGGAACCGCGGACCAGGCTCCGGTTCGTGGTGTCATCGACTCGTATGCCGGACCTGAGGGCGGACGGCCGGTTTTTTCGGTCCGCACGGCCAGGGCGGATTCCGGGCTCCTGACACCGGATTCGTTCGCCATGTGGCGGCTCCCTGTGCTGCGGCAGCAGGGACGCCTCCTGAGAGGCCGCGCCTGCGACGACCTCGCCGGTGTGACGGTGGGGCTCGCTGTCATGGACCATCTGCGCCGCAGTCGATCCCGGACCTGCGCCGGCCTCCTGCTAACGCGTGCGGAAGAGACGGGATTCGGCGGCATGATGGCGGCTGTAAGGGGCGGCTGGCTGCCGCGGGAGCCGCTCTACATCAACATTGAGTGTTCGAGCCGGCGCGCCGGGGCGGCGCTCGGGGCAGGTCCGGTCATTCGCGTCGGAGACCGAATTTCGGTATTCGACCCGCGTCTCTGCGCCGGGTTGGTCGCCATGGCGGAGGGTGAGGCGGAAAGCTTCGAAGGTCGGGGATTGCCATACCAGCGCAAGCTGATGGATGGGGGCGCGTGTGAAGCTACGGTCCTGGCGCTGGCCGGTTTCCAGGTCGGGGCGGTTGCCCTTCCACTCGATCATTACCACAATTGGGGAAGAAAGCGTCTGCGACCCGAAGCAATCGACATCGGAGACGCCGGCGCCCTCGTCAAACTGCTGGTTCGCGCCGCGGTCTGCCGGGAAGGAGTTGCCGGCAGCGGCGAGGGGGTGCAACGCAACGTCGAGCGCAGGCTGGAAACCCGCTACCGGAGCCAGCGGCCGCGCCTGGAGGAAGCCCGTTCACCCCGTCCTTTGGGAGGAATACCGAAATGATGGAAACCGTCGCCCTCGGCCTGAGCGGGATCAGCACCTCGCGCCTCTGTTTCGGAACCGGAACCCATGGGTGGCACCACCGTTCGAACCAGGGGGACCTCGGGATCGAGCGGCTTTCCCGGCTGCTGCGCTACGCCCACGAACGCGGAATCACCTTCTGGGACACGGCCGACATGTACGGAACCCACCCCCATGTGGCCGACGCCCTCCGCCAGGTCGAGCGGGAGTCGGTGACAATAACCACGAAAACGGTTTCGCGGACCGCTTCGGAAGTGCGTTCCGACGTCGAGCGGTTCCTGGCGGAACTCGGCACCGATTACATAGATATCCTGCTGCTCCATTGCCTGACCTCCGCCGATTGGCCAGGGGAAATGAGCGGGCCTATGGACGTCCTCAGTGAGTTCAAATCCCGAGGCCAGGTGCGGGCCGTGGGCTGTTCCTGCCACGACTTCGGGGCGCTGAAAGCGGGTTCGGAGTGCGACTGGGTAGACGTCAATCTCGTCCGCATCAACCCGGCCGGGCACGCCATGTGCGCTTCTCCCGACCGGGTCATTCCGGTGATCGAGGCGATGG
>JAPOZF010000642.1:682-5426 GCA_026706165.1 Gemmatimonadota bacterium | reverse complement strand
CTACGCCGACTTCGCCCACCGGGTCATCCACCTGTTCGACGGCAGGGTCGTGACCGAGAACATCGCCCGGGAGCGCTGAAGGGGACCCGGGGGAACTGCAAGGAACGGGCCCATGTGGAAGAGCAACCTGATCATTGCCCTGCGCGTACTGGGGCGCAACAGGACGATCTCGCTGATCAACGTGGTCGGACTGTCCGCGGCCCTGGCGGTGGTGGTGCTCTGTCTGCTGTTCGTGCGGCACGAGACCTCCTACGATTCATGGCACGAAAAGGGGGACCGGATCTTCTACGTGCATTTAGAAGATCCGGACCGTGCGGCTGATCTTGGCGGCTTCAAGATCAGCCTCGCGCAGGTAACTCCGAAGTATCGCGAGGCAGTACGCACTACGGTCGCAGGTATCCGCGAGTCGGTCTATTTGAAGACGGGCAACGGCACGGTTTCTTACGGCGAGACATCCTTTGAGGAGCCCTTTCTCGCGGTCGATCCGGCCTTCCTCACCCTGTTCACCCTGCCGCTGACCGCCGGTGATGCGGCTTCCGCTCTCGACGATCCCCATAGTGTCGTCCTCGGCCACGAGACGGCGCAGAAGTACTTCGGTCCCGATGTTCCCGCCCACGCCATGCTTGGGGAGCACATCCGGCTACACGTCGTCCGCAGGGGCTATCCAACGTCCCCTCCCCCTATCGACGTGGACCTCACCATCACGGGGGTCCTGGCCCCCCTGCCGGGGCCTACCATACTGCATCGCCTGGATGTTCTGGTGCCCATTGAAACAACCGAGGAGCTGGGATTGCATGGAATACCCGGACTCTTTATCGAACTCGAAGAAGGCGTGGAACCTGCCGAGATGGAAGCGCGTCTGGCGCCCCTGGCTTCCACAAAATTTTCCAAGCCCGAACTCGAGCTGATAGACCTACAGGGGGCTTATTTCGGACCCCCGATATGGGACCCCGTCCGCATCGGGCAAGGCAAGATCGAGCACTGCTACCTGCTGGCCGGGCTGGCCGCGGTCGTGCTGCTGATCGCCGCCATCAACTTCATCAACCTCGCCCTGGGCCGCGCCATGACGCGCGCCCTCGAGATCGGCCTGCGCAAGACGATCGGGGCCACCCGCCCCCAGCTTTCCAACCAGTTCCTCGCCGAGGCCATCGTCGTCAGCGTGGTCGCCGCCGCCGGGGGCATGGCCCTGGCCGAATTACTGCTGCCGGCCTTCAACCAATTAGTGCATCGACAACTCGATCTGGAGTGGTTGTCCGCGGAGACCGGCATAGGCGGCCTGACCCTGGCCCTGGTGGTCGGCGTTCTCTCGGGCCTGTATCCGGCCCAGGTCACCGCCCGGCTCAACCCGGTCGGGGCCCTTCCAGAAAAGCCCCTCAACTCGGCCGCGGGCACCTTGGCCGCGGTCTGATCCTCTTGCAGTTCGCTTTGTCGACCTTCCTCGTCGTCGTGACCATCACCATGGAGCGGCAGCTGGACTTCATGCGCACCAAGGATCTTGGGTTCGACGGCGACCAGATAGTGATGGCTTACTTCAGAGGAATTTTCAGCACATTGCAGATCGAACGTCTCGCCGAAGAGATCGATTCCCGACCGGGACTGATCGAGGGAGTCGTGGGCGCATCGTCGACACTCGTTGGCAAAGGAATAGGCCCCCAAGCACTTCAGCTCGGTAACGACACGTTCCATGCCACTCCATTTCATGTAAGTCCGGACTTCCTGCGCGTTACGGGAATCGAAATCCTCTCGGGTCGAGGTTTCGGGCCGAGCGAAGATCCTGGTCAGCCTGGCGGTATCCTGCTCAACGAGACCGCCGCCCGCTTTTTGGGACCAGAAGACCCGATGGGCCGCACCCTGACCGTTCCCCCGTATTTCTTGGGCGAAGTAATGCTGGGAGATGGTGAGCTCGGCGATGTGCAGGTGATCGGCATTGTCGAAGATTTTCACTACGAGGACATGCGCCATACAGTGGGGCCGACCTTCCTGACGACGACCGTACCATGGTGGCATGGAAAAGACGGTTTCGAGACCACTCTGTTCCGGCTCGACCGCGCCGACCTGCCCGCGGCGGTCGAGGAAGTAAAGGCGCTGTGGAAACGCTGCCGGAGCATGAATTGCAGGAAGTGCGCTTCCTCGACGAAGCCTTCGCAGCGAAATACGAGACCGAGCGTCGCGTCGGCACGGTCATGAAGTGGATGAGCGCCATCGCGTTGGTCATCTCCTGCATGGGACTCGTCGGGCTCGCCGCCCTCGCCGCGGCACGGCGCACCCGGGAAATCGGCATCCGTAAGGTCCTCGGGGCAACCACCGGAAGCGTGCTGATGATGATGTCGCGCGAGTTCGGGTGGCTCGTGGTGGCCGCCAACGCCATCGCCTGGCCGGTCGCCTTCTTCGTCCTCGACCGTTGGCTCGCCTTCTACGCCTACCGCATCGACCAGAGTCCGGAATGGTTCGCGCTGGCCAGCACCGGCGTCCTCGCCGTCGCCCTGGCGACCGTCAGCGGACAGACCTGGCTGGCGGCCCGGACCAAACCCGGCGGATGCCTTGAGGTACGAGTAGTGGGCAGGGTCGCGGCGGGGCACCTCGCCAAGGTGCCGGAACGGAAACCCGGACAAAGCCGCGTTCCGGAAGGGAACCGCTGCGCAAAGTCCAGGCCCCGACCCAGGATGCACGGACCGCGACGAAAGGAGCCCTCATGCTGGGCAACTACCTGATCACGGCACTGCGTCACCTGTGGAGGGAGCGAGGGTACGCGGCGGTCAACCTCTTCGGCTTGGCGGTCGGCCTTTGCCTGTGCCTGCTGACCATCCAGTTCGCCGCCTACCAGCTCTCCGTGGGCGACTTCCACGAGGAAAAGGACAGGGTTTTCCGCGTCATCCAGACAAAGGACCCGCGCGATTGGCCGGTGGATAGGGGATTGCGCTCGGCAGCTCTGCCGCTACCTCTTGGGCCGACCCTGAAGGAGCGAATGCCCGAAGTCGAGGAAACAGTCCGCATCGCCGGGGAGGCGCGGCGCCTTCTCAGAGTCGGAGACAAGAATGGGATTCGTGTGAGCGGGGTTCGTCGGGCGGAATCCAGTGTTTTCCAAATGTTCAGCTTGTCTCTCCTGCGCGGCGACCCCAAGACCGCTTTGTCGCGCCCCTACACCATGGTGCTGACCGAACCTCTGGCCCAGCGGCTCTTTGGAGAGGACGATCCCATTGGCCAGATCGTCCGCTACAACGAAGCCATCGATTGCACGGTTACCGGCATCGTCGGCCAACTGCCCTCCAACTCATTGCTGCAGTTCTCGGCCCTGCTCTCCTTGGCCACTGTGCAGCATACGCAAAGGGAAGAAGGCTGGAGAACTTTCGCCTACACGACCTTCGTGCAGCTGAATCCCAATGCAGATGCCGCTACGGTAGCCGAGCGAATTTCAGATATCGTCCAGGAAGCCGGGGGATTGGTCGAAGATACCGATTCCTACGCGCTGCAGCCTCTCAAATCGATCTACTTCGACACGGAAGATCCCAACGGCATCTGCCCGAGCGGCAACCCCATGCACCTCGCTCTGTTCGCCACCCTGGCAATGGTGCTCCTGACGATCGCCGGATTCAACTACGTGAACCTGGCGACGGCGCGTGCTGAGGGACGGATGCACGAAATAGGCGTCCGCAAGGCCCTCGGGGCCTATCGTTCCCAGCTCATTCGCCAACTCCTGGGCGAGTCGGTACTGCTGAGCGTTGGAGCCACGTTGCTTGGCGTTGCCATGGCAGAAATTGTGACTCCGTTCCTGCCTGCGATTGGGGAATTCGATTTCGAATGGTCACCCCGCTGGACGATTTCGACCTGCGCCGGGACTGCTGCGCTGGCGGTAGCGGTCGGACTGGCAGCGGGCGCCTACCCGGCATGGGTCGTTGCATGCTTTCAGCCGGCGGTCCTGGAGCGCCGGGGGCGCATCGGCGGCGCCCGCCTGCGCCAGGGTCTGGTGGTCGCGCAGTTCACCGTTACTGCGACGCTGATGACGATAACCCTGCTGATTTGGCACCAAATCAGTTTCATCCAGAGCATGCTTCGGGAAAACTCCGTCCTGGGGTCGGAGCCGGAACAGGTTGTCATCGTCGACAACCCCTGGAACGGCGGCCTGACCGCGGACCAGGCTCGAACTCTCAAAACTGAGTTGCTTCAAGACAGCCCTATCGCCGCGGTGAGTCTCTCTGTGGCAGTCCCTGGTCAGGGGTTGGGATTGAGGTACAGCACCTACGGCAGAGAGGAGGGGGAGAAATCGACAAGCGAGTATGAAGCAGATGGTGACTTCGTTGAAATCATGGGATTGCGAATTGTCCAGGGACGCCCCCTGACCGATGCGCCGGCCGACGCCAAAGCGGTCGTGATAAATGAGACCGCCGTACGCTGGCTGGAATTGGAAGAACCCCTGGGAAAGATGATCCCCGGCGGCTTCCTTCCCGCCGGCGGCCCCCTTCCCGGCCCCGATGGCCATGTCCACGGCCAGAGGCGCGTCGTGGGGGTGATCGAGGATTTCCACTTCCGGGGTCCGCGTTACAAGGTTGAACCCCTGGTCATAGCACAACTCGATGAAAGGGTGGACGTGATTATCGTGCGGGTGCAGCCCGGCCACCTCGAAGAAGCCCTCAAAGTAATTGACGACAAGTGGGCTGCCGCGGCTCCCTACCGTCCCATCCGGCGCCATTCCCTCGAAGAGGTCGCCGCCCGACTCTACTCCGAGGAACAGAAGGTGGGACGCACA
>JAPOZF010000642.1:0-672 GCA_026706165.1 Gemmatimonadota bacterium | reverse complement strand
TGACCATCGCCGTAGCCTCGGTGGGGCTCTTCGGTCTGGCGGCCCACGCCGCTCAAGCGCGAACCAGAGAGATCGGCATCCGCAAGGTGTTCGGCGGCTCACCAGGCCGCATCGCCGCCATGCTGATGCGCGACTTCGCCAGACCCGTTGCCGTCGCCTTCCTCCTCAGTGTGCCGATCGCCTACGGGTTGGCCGACCACTGGCTGCAGGACTTCGCCTACCGCGTGGAAATCGGCGCAGGGCTGTTCCTGGTGTCGGGGGTTCTGTCTTTCGCCATCGCCGGGGTGACCGTGGGCGGCCAGGCTATGCGAGCTGCCCTGGCCAACCCCGCAAGGACCCTGCACACGCAGTAACCACCGAGAGGAAACCGCCGTGATCGAGATGCGCGACATCGAGAAATACAACCGGTTCGGCTCCCTCAAGACCTACGTGCTGCGACACGTGAACCTCGAGGTCGAGGAGGGGGAATTCCTGTCGATCATGGGACCGAGCGGCGCCGGCAAGTCGACGCTGCTGCACATCATGGGCATGCTCGACGAGCCGACTGCCGGGGAGTACCGGTTTCTCGGCAAGCAGGTCAGCGGGCTGAGCGAGAAGGAGCGCACCGAAGTGCACCGGCGGCACATCGGTTTCGTGTTTCAGGCCTATCACCTGATCGACGAGCAGACGGTG
>JAPOZF010000104.1 GCA_026706165.1 Gemmatimonadota bacterium | reverse complement strand
CCCGAACTGGCCGACCGGCCCGTCATCTTCATCTCCGGCTACCGAAGGGACGAGACCATCGCACGGGCGTTGGAGATGGGAGCCGCCGACTACATCGTCAAGCCCTTCTCACCGACCGAGTTGACCGCCCGGATCCAGGCGGCCCTGCGCCGCCGCGCCGAACCCGAACCCTTCCTGCTGGGAAACCTGGCCATCCACTACCAGCAGCGCCGGGTCACCCTGGGCGGCCGTCCCGTTCCCCTTACCCCCACCGAGTACGAGTTGCTGGCCCTGCTCTCGGTCAGCGCGGGAGGGGTAGCCACCTACAAGGCGCTGATCCGCAAACTGTGGGGAGGGAAACAGTCCGTGGATCCGGCCCGGGTACGCACCACCGTGAAAAACCTCCGCCGCAAACTCGGGGATGACGCAGACCAGCCGACCTACATCTTGACGGAGCGGGGGATCGGATACCGCATGGCACAACCGGAGCCAGCCGACTCCTCCTAGACCCCAGGCCGGCGACTTGGCCGTCGGCCTGGCCACCGCTACCCTGGCCGTCTATTTGCGCAAGGGGTGGTTCGAATCCAGGGGCGCACTTCATTGCGCCAGTTGCGGCGCGCGCCCAAGACCGACTTCATCGTCAAGCGCGCCCTGCGCCGCGAATCGAAACAGACCTGGCCGTCTGGCGACTGCGGACCTCACCGGGGCAATGAATTTCTACTCCGTGTTGTTCGGATGGGACTTCGTCGAAGAGCAGACGGAACTGGTCGGAGTCGACGTCCGCGCCGAGGCGGAGCAGTTGGCAGCCGCCAGCTGAGCCCGGCGGTTTGCCGGAAAGCTCAGGACCAGACGTAGATCTCGTCGTCTTCCGGGGACATCGCGAAGAAGCTGGCCAGGACGATGCGGGGCCGGTCCCCTTTCGGCGGCGGCACCTCGTGGATGGTCTCGGAGCAGAAGATGTAGAAGTCCCCCGGCTGCAGGTCGATCCGCACCCGCTCGATGCCGCGCCCGGCGGCGTACTCCCGGAACCGGGACAGGTCTTCAGTCAGTTCCTCCGACCACTGCCGCCGGTAGAGGAAGGCGTGGCCCCCCTCCTCGTCCTGGAGGGCGTTCTGGAAGCAGAGGACTGCGGCGAACTGCTTCTCGAACCGCGACACCTGGAGGTCGAACAGCTTCGACCGCTTGCGGGCCGAGTCGAAGTGGGGGGTGTGGCCGACCCCCTCGTAGTAGGTGCGGAAGATCGCCGGGCCGTAGAGGCTGCCGTCCGGCTCGCGGGCGACCATGACCCGCTTTCCGGGAGCGAGCGCCGACAGGGCGCCGTAGATGAGGGCGACCGGGTCGCCGTACCCCTCGAACAGGGTCTCGAACAGGTCGTGAGTCTGCCGGGCGTGGGCGAAAAACCCCTCGGGATTGCTGCGGTGGCGCCCGAGGCTGGTCCCGATGTCGACCCTGGGGGCCGGCTCCCCGGGGACACGCGGGTCGTAGAGCAGGCCGCGCTCGTAGAAGCGCTCGACGAGGGCGGCGCAGTGGGCCGGATCGAAGGCCCGGCGCATCACCAGGGCCGGAGCCTCTCCTCGGGCCAGAAGCTCCAGGGGTTGCTCGTGCGCCTGGAGAATCTCTTCGAGGCCGGCTTCCACCGGCTCCCATTGTGAAGTAACAGGCATGTGTCTCAGTGGTGGTCGACGCGGTCGGTGATCGGGATGCCGCGGAACTCCCGGATGATTTCGGCCAACTGCGCCGCGGCCGCCTCGAACACCAGCTCCCCTTTCTCTTTCGTCGCCAGTGTCGCGTCTCCGATGACGCCGGTATCCGAGACCCGCGACCAGTGGTCCATCATCTTCAGCGGCGAGGCCCCCCTCCCCTTCAGGGAGCCGCGCCAGTAGTAGCGCCCCACGGGCATCTTCTCGTCCCGGGCCGCCTTGTCCATCTGTACCGCCTCCTCGTTGAGATGCAGGTACACCGATGTCTCGATCTCGTCGGCGTGGGACAGCACCTCGGACTCGCGCACCTTCTCGACCTCGGCGGCGCCCCCCATCAGCAGCCCGCAGTGCGCCTCGGTCTCGATCACCGTGCGCCGCGCCGCCAGCTCGAGGATCGGGCTGTTGGAGCCGTGGCCGTTGACGATCAGGATCTTGCGGAACCCGTGGTGGGCGACGCTGCGGGTGATGTCGAGGACGAAATGGAGCAGGTGCTCGTCCCCGACCGTGATGGTGCCGGGGAAATCCATGTGGTGGTCCTCGAAGCCGTACGGCAGGGCGGGCAGCAGCAACACCTCGTCCGGGATGCATTTTGCCGCGGCTTCGCAGACCTCGCTGACGACGAAGGTGTCGACGTCGAGCGGCAGGTGATGGCCGTGGTCCTCGGTCGAGCCGACCGGAAGCACCACCGCGGGCTGCCGCGGCACCAGGTCGCGCAGCTCCGGCCACGTGTAGTGGTCGTACCGGTACGGCAGCCGCGGCCCTCTCACGTCCGGCCTCCCCGGACCGAAGTCCGGTGAAACTGGTGGCACCGACGGCCGGGCTTCACGGCCCCCCTCCTTCAGCAACCGTTCCGCCAGCGGTTTGCCTCCGCAGCCGATGGCCGAGCCTCAGGGATGCCGTGCGTGGCTTCAACGGAACTTCCACTTCCCTCAGGCCCCCCGGCGGTTGTCGCGGGAGCGCGGGGTCAGGTCGAACCAGGTCTCGTGGCCGCCGAAGAAGCGCTCGAGCTCGTCGACCATGAGGGTGAAATACTGCTCCTTTACCGCGGGGCTGTACCAGCCGATGTGCGGGCTCAGGAACACGTTCGACAGCTCGAGGATCTCGCTGTCCGGCGGGACCGGCTCCGGATCGAAGACGTCGAGCCCGGCGGTGATGTCCCCTCTCTTCAGCCGCTCGATCAGGGCCTGGGGATCGACGATCGGCCCCCGCGACACGTTGACGAAGGTGCACCCCGGCCGGATCAGGTCGAGCTCCGCTTTCCCGATCATGCGGCGGGTCCCCGGGGTGAGCGGCGCCAGGCAGACGATGACGCCGCAGTGGCCGAGGACGTGCTCGAGCGAGGTCTGCACGAACCCGACGACCTCGGCCATCTCGGTCGGCAGGTAGGGGTCGTGCACCCAGACCCGCGCCGGCTCGAACGGCTGCAGCAGCCGGATCAGCCGGCGGCCCATGTGGCCGCACCCGACAAGGCCGATCTCCCTGCCGGTCAGGGTGCCGGCCCCGGTCTCCAGGGCCGCGGCGTCGACCCGGGTCTCTCCGGCGATCATGCGGCGGTAGTGGCAGCTGCCGTTGCGGACCGCGATCAGCATCAGCGCCAGGGCCCAGTCCGCCACCGGGTAGGAAGAGGCGTTGTTGGTGTCGACGGTGCGCACCCCGCGCCGCCACAGGGCCTCGAGATCGAGGCGGCTGGCGAAGCGGTCGCCCTCGAGCTCGCCGACGATGCGCAGCTTCGGTGCGGCGTCGAGGACGCGGTCGTCGACGGTCGGGGAGCCGTGGCAGACGATCAGGCCGTCCTTGTCCCCGACCCGGGCTATCAGCTCTTCCGCGGCGGTCGGGTCCTCGTTGGTTGTCTCGATGCCTCCCCCCTCGCACTCGAACCAGGACCAGTCGGCGAAGCGTTCGAGCCGCTCGACGTCGGCGGAGGTCAGGCATCCCTCCCGTACCCCCCTGTTGCAGGCGAGCAGGAGGTTGGGACGGCTCACTGTTCCCACCGCTCCGGGGCGATCGCCGGCGCTTCGGACCTCATCCCCACCGGCTTGTGCGGCTGCTCCCAGTCTGCCCCGGAGGTGTTGAGGTTCTGCAGGAAGCGCCTGGCAACGGCCGGGGCCGCGGCGACCAGCTCGGGGTCCCACTCCTCCATCGGCTGAACCGGGCCGGCCCATGCCGGCCGGTACCCGAGCTGCACAAGGGTGCGCAGCGAGTCGGACCTGTTGGGGTGGGTGCCGTGAAAGATGTTGACCGGGAAAACGACCGCGGTCCCCGCATTTGCGCAGATGGTCACCTCCCCCGGGTGCGACTTGTAGCGCACGTACGGGTTGGCGTCGGCGTGAAAGGAGAGGTGGGAGCGCGGCAGCACCCGCAGGGGGGCCCGCTCCGGGGTGAGGTCGTCGAGGTAGAAGAGCACCCGCAGCAGCTTCGGCGAGCTGCCCTCGTACCCGAAGATCGAGGAGCCGAACGGCTGCCCGTCGGTGTGCAGCGAAATGGGGGGGGACCCGGCCAGAGTGCGCGTGAACAGCCCGCGAGTGAACACGATCTCCTCGCCGCACAGGGCCTCGAGGAACTCGACCACCGGCGGGTTGGCGATCACCTCGGCCAGCGCCGGGCTGTACCACTGCGGCTCGCGGTGGTAGGTCTGGCAGTCGCTGTAGTCCTTGGTCCCCATCGGCGCGTCCGCCATCTCCTCCTTGATGCGGTCCATGTGGTCGGGGTCGAGGACGCCGGGAAGGACGACGTACCCCTCGACCTCGAGGTGGCGCATCTTCTCCCCCAGGGTCATCACGCCGTAGTCCGTCTCGTCGATGTTCATGAAGTCGATCCCCTCTTCGGGATCGAAGTTCAGGTCGCGTTTTGCCATGGTCGTTCTCCGCGTGTCGCCTTGGTATGCCGGCCTGCCGCAGCGGCGGCCGTGCCGGAAAAGGTAATAGGCAAACCGGACAGCTGGAACAAGGATGTGGGCAGTCTGGTTCGGGAAAGCGGGAAGACCCGGATGGCGGCCCCCCGGCCTCTCATGAGCCGCTCGCCCTCAAAGGGCAGCCACATACCATCTTCGAGTTGCCGAGGTGCTGGTGAAACCAGGGCAGCGGTGCCGCCCGGGTCCGCTCCCTGGGACTCGCAATCGGCTTGAATCGCCGGCGCGGGGGCCAGCCGGTGATCTTTCAGTACGAAACCGGGCGCCCCGGGATTCCTAGCCGCCCCCGGTTTCCCGGGCTCCGCGCGCTTCCAGAAGGGCCGCCAGCTCCTCGTCGCCGCGTTGGAGCGCCGCGGAGAGCGGGGTCGCCCCGTCGGCTGCGGAGGCGTCGATGTCGGCCCCGTGGGCGAGCAGCAGGTCGAGGACCTGTTCCCCTTCAGGACCTGCCGTGACCCCGTGAACCGGAGTGTGCCCCCCGGCCAGGCGGGCATTCGCCAGGGCCGGGTCCGATTTCAGCACCTCGCGCAGCTGCTCCACCCTACCCCAGGCAGCAAGGTCGAACACGTCCCTGCTGTGATCGAGCAGCAGGTCGCGAAGCTCGAAATGGCCGGCGTGGTTGGCGAAGCCGACCGGGGTGGCGTCGTGGTCCCTCTCCCGGATCTCGCAGCTCGCTCCGCGGGCAAGAAGCAGGCGGACGACCTCGCCGCTGTTCTCCCAGGCCGCCCAGTGCAGGGGGGCGCGGCCGTTCTCGTTGGGGGCGTCGGGGTCGGCGCCGAGGTCGAGGAGCAGGCGCGTCGCCGCGGCATTGGCCGCCGCTTCCAGGAGCAGCTCCGGGTTCTC
>JAPOZF010000226.1:2151-5440 GCA_026706165.1 Gemmatimonadota bacterium | reverse complement strand
GGGACTCCTACAAGGTGGAGTTCGGGGAAAAGGAAGGGACCGTGGTCTGGAACCTGGTCAACACGACCTCGGGCAAGGCGGTCCTGGAGGATCAGACCGACCAGACGGGCATGTCCAACTACATGGCCGATGACGGCTTCGAATTCATGGTCTCCGGTCCCCCGCTGGCCATCAAGGCCTGGACCTGGCTGCGGGACGGAGAGCCGAACGACGATGACCGCTGGCTCACCGGGGTCAACTGGGGAGGGGGCTCCTTTTTCGGTGGTGTGGACCTCGGGGCGTATTTCTTCGGCAGCTCCATAGTCACGGGGGCCGAGTTCATCGCCATAGAAATCCGCTTCAGCAACACAGATACCCAGAAAGCCTACCGGTATCTCAGAGGGGGAGACCCCAACTACGGGTTCCAGGACTTCGTCGAGGTTCCATTCACGGTCTGGGATATCGACAGCGATCCCCCGCGGCAACTGAACGCCGCCTTCGTGGAGAACAGCGGTTCCACCTCGGAGGACGGCGCCTGGCTCCCCGCCGATACAGAGGAGGACCGACCCCTGGGAGGGCGCGAGTACCTCTTCATTCTGAACAGCGACTACAGCGACCAGTCCCTTGCCCAGTACTCGGAGGGCAAGAGCATACTGGCCGACGCCCAAACCTTCGATGTTCTCTACGCCGGGTGGCTGAAGCTGGCCGACGGGCACGAGAGCTCCGAACTGACCGACGGCCAGGCTCTGCGCCTCACCCCTTACCGCGTCAACACCCCGGAGGACATCTTCAGCTTCGAGGTGCCCGGAACCTCGTTCGATTCCGAGTTGCAGAAGGAGGACGTCGCCCTGATCAACGTCTTCCCCAACCCCTACTCCGGCGTCAACGAGGCCGCGACCTCCCCCTACCACCCCTCCGTGACCTTCAGCCACCTGCCGCGGAGAGCGACCATCCGGCTGTACGACCTGGCCGGCAACCTCGTGCGCGCGCTGGAGAAGAGCGATCCCGACCCCTTCCTGCGCTGGGATCTCAACAACCACAACGGCCTGCCGGTGGCCAGCGGCATCTACCTCGCCCACCTAGAACTGCCGGATGTCGGCAGGAACCGTGTCCTGAGGGTGGTGATCCTTCAGGAACAGCAGTTCCTGGAAAGCTACTGAGCGGAAAATGTCGAACAGGAGACCTGTCATGATTCGGATCGACCAACGCGTCCGGTTCCTTCTGCTGGCCTGTCTCTTTCTGGGCTGCGTGCAGGCGCACGCCGCGGGTCGCGACCGCATCGGCACCGCGGCCGCGCCGGAGCTGCTGATTCCGGTGGGGGCCCGCGACATGGCCCTGGGGGGCGCTTCCATCGCCACGACCTCCGGAGTGGAAGCCCTGCACTGGAATCCGGCGGGACTGTGCCGTTCGGCGAACAATGTCGACCTGATGGTGTCGACCATGGATTACATCGCCGGAATTCAGGTCAACTACGCCGCGGTGGGCAGCCTCTTCCCCTCGATCGGCAGCCTCGCCCTGAGCATCAAGTCGCTGGACATCGGGGACATTCCGATCACCACCGAGACCCAGCCGGACGGTACGGGGGCCACCTTCAAGCCGACCTTCATGACCCTGGGGGTCCATTTCGGACGCGCCCTGACCGACCGCATCGGCGTCGGCGGAACCGTGCACTACGTGACCAACCGGATCGAGCGCGCCCAGGCGACGGGCATGTCCTTCAGCGCCGGGCTGCAGTATTTCGATCTCGGCGGCATCGAAGGGCTGGACCTCGGCGTGGCCCTCAAGCACATCGGCCAGCGGCAGAGTTACGAAGGTCCGGCGCTGCTCAACCGGGGAGATATAGGTTCCCTGCGACGCGGCCCTTCCTTCTACAGCGTCCAGGCGAGCTCGGCCGACCTGCCTTCGACCTTCGAGCTCGGCCTGGCATGGAACTACCCGGTGACGTCGATGGGCGAGCTGAATCTCAGCTCCGTCTTCGAGCACCAGAACTACAGCTACGACCAGTACAAGCTGGGAGTCGAGTACGTGCTCAACGGCTTCCTGGCCCTTCGCGGCGGCTTCGACTACGCCGCCGGCGCCGAGGACGACTCCTACCTGTTCGGCAACAGCTTCGGACTGGGGCTGAGCCTGCCCGGCGGCAAGACCCGCTCCCGGCTCGACTACGCCTACGGCAGCGTCGACCGCTTCGACGCCCTCCACACCTTCACCTTGCAGGTCGGCTTCTGAAGCAGCGCCGCAAGGTCAGCTGACCTTGCGCGAGGTTGCGCGTACTTTGTGCGCTGAAGTCTGACTCTCCACCGGACAGGCGCTTCATCCGTTGTCGGATGGACCGCCTGTCGCTTTCCGCCCGTCCCGCTCACAAGCGAGATTCCGCGATGAATGTCCCGCGACCGGGCACTCTGTGCCTCGTTACCCTGCTCTGGACCCTCCTGCCGGGAACCCTCGAGGCCCAGTCGCAGGCGACCACCGGGGTGATCCGCGGTTCCGTCCGGGACCAGTTCGACAACCCCGTGGCCGAGGCCGCGGTCGCCCTCAGGGAAACCCGGACCAACTACGAGCGCACCCTGACCTCGTCGGATCTCGGGCTCTTCACCGCGGCCCTGCTCCCTCTCGGCAGCTACGACGTAACGGTGCGGGCTCCGGGGTGGAGCGAGGTGCGGCAGACCGGGGTTCAGGTACGGGTCGGCGAGACCGTCGAGCTCGCGGTCCGGCTGGTTCCGCGAATGGAGGAGATCGTCGTCGAGGCCGACCTGCCCGCGGTGGACGTGACCCGGAGCGAGGCGGCCACGCGGCTGCCGGAAGAGGCGGTGCGCGACCTGCCCAACAACGGCCGCAGCTTCCTCAACCTGACCCTGCTGACCCCGGGGGTTGCAATCGTTCAGGGACCCGACGGGGACGAGCTGAGCATCGCCGGGCAGCGGGGCATCCACAACAACATCTCCGTGGACGGGGCCGACTTCAACAACCCCTTCTTCGGCGAGCAGCGGGGCGGCCAGCGCCCGGCCTTCACCTTCAATCTCGACGCGGTCGAGGAGATGGTGGTGGTGCCCCAGGGTGCCAACGCCGAGTTCGGCCGCTCCAGCGGCGGCTTCGTCAACGTCATCACCAAGTCGGGCAGCAACCAGCTGCAGGGCTCGCTGCATTTCTTCGGCAAGAACGGGGCCCTGTCCGGAACCGCGAGGCACGACGGGTTGCGGCGCGAGCCGGATTTCAGCCAGGGGCAGGCCGGCTTCACTCTGGGCGGGCCTTTGCTGAAGGACCGGGTCTTCTTTTTCACGGCCTACGATCACCAGCTGCTCAGAGACACCCC
>JAPOZF010000226.1:0-2141 GCA_026706165.1 Gemmatimonadota bacterium | reverse complement strand
GACACCCGGCAGCAGGAGAAAGAGCGCATCGACGGCCGGCTGCGCGCCTTCATGGACACGCAGTTCGACGGGGCCCTGGCCGGCGACTACGGCCCCATCGACCGCAGCGACGACGCCCGCGCCTTCCTCGCCAGGATCGATTGGCGCCTGTCGGAGGATCAGTCGGCCACCTTCAAGTACAACTACACCTGGTCGGAGCAGGAGAACGGCACCTTCGACGTCGATTCCTGGGCGCGCAGCGCCAACGCCGTCGAAAGGGACTGGTCGCACGCCTTCAACGGCAGCCTGCTGTCGCTGCTCTCCTCGACGGCGACCAACGAGCTGCGCTTCCAGGTTTCGCGCGAGGACCGCCCGCGCCCCTACAGGGGGCCCCTCAATCCCCGAACCGGGCGGCCCTTCCCCGACACTGCCATGGATTTCGACCGGGGCTACCGCTTCGGCATGCCCTACTTCATACCGGTCGAGTACTACGACACCCGCATCCAGCTCCTCGACAACATCTCCGTTGCCAGGGGGGATCACCTGATCAAGGCCGGCATCGAGTGGAACCGGGTGGAATCGGTCCAGACCTTCATCGGTTTCGCCAACGGCCGCTACATCTTCGGCTCGACCGAGGGCTTCCTCAACTTCGTCGAGCAGGGGAACGGCTACGTCGAGTGCTCGGACGGCAGCACCGGCACCGCCGGGGCCTGTCCCGACGGGACGGAGATCACCGGGCCGGTCCTGGTTTATCTGCAGCAGGCAGGCGCCGGGGGGCTGACCGTGGAAGAAGCGGGCACCCAGGAAATCCCCCAGCACGAGCTTGCACTGTTCGTTCAGGACAGCTGGAAACCTTCGGGCAGGCTCACCCTCAACTACGGCCTGCGCTGGGAAGCGCAGATCCAGCCGGACGCCATCACCGATCCCGAGGAGGTGTTTTTCGCCGACTTCATCGGCCGCACGGTCAGCAACGACACGGGCACCTACGAGTTCCCCTCCAACGGCGGGATCCCCTCCGACCTGGGCATGCTCCAGCCGCGCCTGGGGGTGGCGTGGGATCTCCACGGCGACGGCAGGACCCTGCTGCGCGGCAGCGCCGGGATCTACCACGCCCGCATCCCCGGCCTGAACCTCGCCAGCTCGCGCTCGACCAACGGCTCGCGCGGCCAGACGATCTTCCGCTCAAGCGCCCTGACACCGGTTCTCGGGGCGCCCCCGGCCTACGGAGAGCTGTTGCCCTCTCCGGCGGGCGATCCCTTCCGGCCCAACATCTTCGTCTTCGACCAGGATTTCGAGAACCCGCGGACCATCAGTCTGAACGCGGGGATCGAACGGGAGCTGCATCCATCGGGGCTGGTCGGTTCCCTCGGGTACACCTGGTCCCGGACCGACCGCCTGACGCGCTTCGTCAACCGCAACGACGCGGTCTTCGGCTCCCCCTGGTCGACCGGCCTGGGGGCGGACGGCGGCAACGGCATCGGCGACCTGACCGTGGTCGAGAGCACCGCCGAGTCCCGCTACCACGGCGTGGATTTCGGCCTGCGTCAGATGCTGCGGAAGGACCTGCAGTTCCAGGTCAACTACACCCTGTCGTGGGACCGGTCGGACGACGACAACGAGCGCGACCCCTTCACCTTCCGCTACGTCGACGCGACCCGGCTCGACCGCGAGTGGGGCTGGTCGGACCGCGACCAGCGCCACCGCTTCAACGCCTGGGCCCTGGCGGGGCTGCCCGGCGGGTTCCTGCTCAACAACCGCCTGAGCTACTACTCGGCGCAGCCGGTCTCCGAATCCTGCGGCGCCGGCAACCGGGGCTCGGGACAGCCGGCGGTCAACCCCTGGGGCGCCCTGTCCGACCGCATTTGCGGCGAAGGCAGCATCCTCCGGCGCAACACCCTGCGCAAGGGGAACGAGTTTTTCTCGTGGGACCTGCGCCTGTCGCGGCCCATTCCGATGGGCCCCTGCAGGCTGGAGGCGATCGTCGAGGTCTTCAACCTGCTCGGAACCGACAACTTCCGCGACCCGGCTAGCGGCGGCCTGCTGTTCAATTTCGACGGCACCGTGCAGTCCGGCCTCGGCGACCCGCGCGAGGTGCAGATCGGCTTCCGCTACGTCTATTAAGAAGCTTCACGCTGCATGTTTGATTTCGACTTGGCAACCGA
>JAPOZF010000149.1 GCA_026706165.1 Gemmatimonadota bacterium | reverse complement strand
GGGGTTCGAGGGGCAGGACGTCAACCGCGGCGGCGACCGGGAGGTGATCCGCCTCGCCGTGGCCCACCTGCGGGACACGATCGGGCAGCCGTGATCAGGGAGATTCTCGGGGTGCGGCTGTTCGGCTACGGGGTGCCGTACCGGGCGAGGGTCCGCGGCGGAGTCGTCGAGCCGCTCGAGACCGGTCCGGAGACCGAGGCGGCGGACCTGGCCCAGGCGCTCGCCCGGCTGCGCGGAGCGCCCCGAACCGGCGAGAGCGACGACGCCTGGGCGGTGTCGATGCCGTTCGGGCGCTGCGGCCTGAACGGGCTGCCGCGAGAGCACATCCAGGTGTTCGCCGCCCGGGAGGCTTGGCTTGATCTGCTTACTTGGGAGGGGCCGCGGGTGGTTGCCGTGAAGCAGGGACAGCCGGTCGCCATCGAACCGCAGAGCGTCGTGCGCCTGCGCGCCCGGCCGCAGCCGGGGGGAAGGGTGCTGGTCGCCTTCCAGACGCAGGACCGCACCCCCCTGATGGGGAACGCCGCTCCCTTCACCCTGGACGGCGAGGTTCCCGAGGGCTGGGACGAGCGCCTGCGCAAGGGGCACGAGGCTTTCACAGAGGTGGCCGGGCTCCGGGCGGGGGACCGGCCGGCGTACGAGGCGGCCCTGGAGCGGTTCTTCGGATCGATGGCTGAGAAGCTGGAAGGGGATGCGGCCGTGGCCGCGGTCTGCGAGGAAGCCCGGGGTTCGGGGTCCTACGACGCCGCGGACGAGGGGGCTTTCTTCGACTGCCAGGAAGGGATGATCGACGAGCCGCTGCTGGCGCGCATCCGTTCCCGGGATCCGGAGCTGTTCCGCTTTCCCGGGATGTTCGGCGGCATCGCGACGTTGTTCAACTGCCTGGAGTGAGCGCGGCCTGATTCGACAGGCTGCAAATCGGCAGGCCGCCAACAGGCTCCCGGCACCTCCCTACAACAATGAACTGCACAGGGCCGGACGCGCCGCCATGTAGGGCCCGCCGCTGCTGACCCCGGCGATCTCGTCGCCGCGCCAGCGGAAGGTCACCGTCTCTTCTTCGGCGGACTCGTCCCGCGACAGCTCCTCCTCCTCGTACTCCGGAAGGTCGAAGCGCAGCTCGTTGGTCGTGGCCCCCTCTCCCTGCGCCACCGCCGCGAACCCGTTCTCCACCGATACCGCGACAGGCAGGCCGTCCACGGTCAGCGAACAGCTCCCCTGATCCGCCCAGCCCGGGAGCCGCAGCCGCAGCTCCTTTCCGGTCCGGTTGACCACGGTGACCCGGGCCCCGCTCTCGCCGCGCTCGGCCTTCACCTCCACCTCCGGCAGCTCGCGGTCGAAGTGAAAGTTGACGCGGACGATCTCCTCCTCGACATCGACGGTCCGGGTCCAGAGCTCGATCAGGCTGTGCAGGGCGGCGGCGGTGAAGTCGGTGACGCAGGTCTGGCCGCTGACGTGGCCTACCGAGCCGCCGATGGCGCCGAGGAAACGGTCGGCGAGGTCGCGGTAGCAGTCGCGGGGATCTCCTGCCTTGGCAGGGTGGATCGCCACCGGTTCCCGAACCTGCGCCGGGAACAGCCGGGCCCGCGCGATGCGCTCGGCGTCGTCGAGCAGGCCGGGGTCGGCGAACAGGTCCCACAGCAGCAGCGCGATGTGGGCGATGTCCCCGGCCGAGGCGATGTCGCCGGCGTAGCGGTCGCCGATGTCGTGGGTGACGAACCCTGAGCGGGTGATCATCCCGGAAACGGCCTTCCGGAAGGTCCTGAAGATCAGCTCCTGGCGTTCGCGCGACCCCTGGAGCACCGCCAGCATCAGCAGGCCGCGGAGGGTGTTGAGGTACGAGTGGGTGTGGTGGCCGCAGCCCTCGGCGAGGCTGCCGTCCTCGTTCAGCAGGTACCCGAAGTGGAAGTCGGCCAGGCGCTCCGCCTCCTCGAGGGCGGCCGGCTCCCCGGTGGCCGCGTGGAAACAGAGCAGCCCCTCGATGGCGCGGCCGTGGGTGTAGGCCGGGGCGGCGCTGTTGCCGTGCTTGGCCAGCGGCGGGCCCCCGTCGAAGGAAAACCTCCACTCCATCAGGTCCCGGCTGGCGCGGCTCATCCTCTCGATCGCCCGCCGTCCGCACTCGGCGGCGCGGCCGCTGCCGCGGCACTCGACCAGCAGTCCGAACGACAGCATGGTCTCGCGGTAGGAGTGGATGTACCAGGTGGCCGGGTCCCGGGGGTCGACGTCCTCGAGGAAGATGCCGCTGGCGTTGCCGGCCAGGCGCCAGCTGTTCTCCAGCATCGCCGCCTCCATCTCCGCGGGGATCTCGAAGCCGGCGGCGCGCTCGAGCCGCAGCATGGTGTTCCACCAGCGCCCGACGTTGTGGCCGGTGCTGTAGCGCCGGAACTGGTACATAGCGCGCAGCTCCTCGTCGACCGCCATGTGCCAGTACGGAAGGCAGCCGTCGTCGCGCGACAGGCAGCCGAGGAGGTTGCGGCCGGTAAGCAGCAGTCGTTCTTCGACGTTCATCGGGTGTGGTCGACTCCGAGCTTGATGGACCGTTCCGGGTGCTCGCAGATCTCGTGGTACGCCTCGGCGGCGCGGGCGAAGGGGACGACCGGCGCCACCAGTCCGTCCGCCTTCAGCCGGCCCTCCCGCAGCAGCGCCAGGGACTCGGAGCGGACGCGGGGCACGTCCCAGCCGGAGTGGAGATGGGGGGTGCTGACGGCGCGGCTCGACACGATCTCGATGCGGTTGCGGTGCCACTCCCCGGCCAGGGACAGGCCCTTTGCGCCGTGGTAGTAGGCGGTCGAGACCACGGTGCCGGCGTACTTCACCGCCCGCAGGGCGTCCTCCAGGGCGGCGTAGGAACCGCTGGTCTCGAAGACGACGTCGGCGCCCACCTTTCCGGTCGCCTCCTTGACCGCTACCCCGAAGTCGGATTCGATCGGATCGTACACGGCATCTGCCCCGTGGCGGGCAGCCCCCTCGCGGCGCATAGCGATCGGGTCGGAGACGGCCACCCAGCGCGCCCCGCAGACCCTCACCAGCTGCGCCACCATCTGGCCGATGGCACCGAGCCCGGTGACGGCGACCCGGTCCCCGAGCCGCACCGGGGCGTCGCGCACCGCTCCCACGGCGAAGTCGGCCGGGTCCCAGTAGACGAGAGCCTGCTCCGGCATTCCGTCCGGCGCGGGGTGCAGCCTCGCCGCCGGCACCGTGTGGGTCTCGCGGATCGGCAGGTGGCCGAAGACGCGGTCCCCCGGTTGGAGGCTGCCGGCGTCCGTGCCCACCTCCTCGACGGTCCCGACGCACATGTTCCCCAGGGACATCGGGAACCGCGGGGGCGCCGGCTCGCCGCGGCGGTGCAGGCGCAGCCCGGAATCGAAGCGGTCGCTTGCGTCGGGGGTGTCGGCGCGGAAATCCCGCAGCTCGGTGCCGTGCTTGACCGAGCTGAACCGGGCGCGCACGCGCACCTCCCCCGGCTCGAGCGGCGGTTCTTCGTACTCCCGGAGCAGGGCGTGTCCGGGGCGGTCGGCGATCAGTTCGAGGGGCACTGTCGGTTCCCTTTCGGCGTGTTCGGCTTTTCGAACCGGCCTCTCCGAGGCATGAGCAGGATCAGGCGCCCCGAATCATCGACCAGGGCGTGCAGCTTGCACGCCGGCCTTCCCGGGGCAACCACTCGAGGCTGGTGCGCGTGCGCCTGGCCCGGCGCAGTCGGGCGGTCGAACGTACATTGAAAACTGATGAAACAGAACACTGAGGTCACCCCCCTTGGGAAGGCGATGGCAGCGCCCCTCCTGCTCTTTCTGCTCTTGTTCGCCGCCCTGGCCTGCTCCGACCTGACCACGAGCACGGAGATGGTTTTCGATCCCGTTTCGGAGGGGCCGGCCACCTTCGAGCGGGTCCAGGGTCTGTTCGACGTTTCCTGCGCTTCGAGCGGCTGCCACGGCGGCCAGGAGTGGAGCGCCTGGCCCGACCTGAGGGCCGGAAATGCGTTCGACAACATCGTCGGCGTCGAGAGCAGTCAGGGCATTCCCCTGGTGGCACCGGGCCAGCCGGACAGCAGCTACCTGTATCTCAAACTGTTGCCGGACGCCGAGATCTCCGGGGACCGCATGCCTCTCGGAGGGCCGTACCTGGAACCCTCCACGCTGGAAACGGTTTACACGTGGATAGAACGGGGCGCCCCGAGGGACTGACCCCGGGTACGCCGCCGGCAAACCAATCCGGGACGACCTGATGCCCTGGATCCTCACCTCTCTGATCTGTCTCCCCCTCGCGGTCCGGGCCGGCGAATGGCAGGTCGACAACAAGGCCCCCGACAACCACGTCAAGTTCACCTCGAGGGTGACGGCCTTCACCTTTTCCGGCGTCACCGACCAGATCGACGGCTTCGTCTACTGGGAGGGAGACTCCCTGTTCGCGCGGAAATCCCAGTTCCGTTTCGAGGTGAACCTCGCCGGCTTCGACACCGGCATCGGCAAGCGGGACCGCGACATGCGCGAGGTGCTCGACACGGAGAAGTGGCCAAGGGCCGTATACAAAGGGGTGATCGCCGAACACGCCGCAGTCGATTCCACCGTTGCCGCCTATCGCGTCGAGACCAGGGGGACGCTGTCGCTGCACGGGGTCGACCGCGCCATCGAGGTGCCCGGCACGGTGGTTCTCGAGGAGGGGCGCTCCAGGATCGAGGCGGCTTTCACCCTGAAGCTGGCCGACTACGAGATCGAGGCCCCCTCCCTGGCCGCCTTCGTCAAGGTGAGCCAGGAGATCGCCCTCGAGATCTCGGTTTACATGAACCACCTGGCCCCGGCGGAAGACCCGCGGGAGACGGAAGGAGCTGATCGATGAGAATTCGCGCCTCTCTGGCGGCGGCCGTCCTCGGACTGCTGCCGGCACTTGCCGGGGCCCAGCCGTCGTGGCAGGCGATCGCGCCGCCCGAGACCCGGCTGGAGCTGTTCACCGCCCTGAGGACTGCCAACTACCCGACCGCCGAATCCCTCTACCGGGGGGACTTCCACTACGAGATATCGCACCGCTTCCTGCCGACCATCGACCAGGGGTACGAGGCGGGTTTCGGGCTCGACGGGCCGGCCAACATCCGCACCACGGTCAGCTACGGCTTCAGCGACCGGCTGATGGCGACCCTGGGGCGCAGCAGCCTGCAGGACAATCTCGACCTGCAGCTGCGGTATCGCTGGCTGCAGTTCCGCCACATGCGCTTCCCGTCGGTCCTCGCCCTGAACGCCGGCGCCGCCTGGAACACCGACATCCCCGCCGGCATCGACCGGGGGGCGGCCGCGGCCGAGAACTTCCAGTACTTCGGCCAGCTGGTTTTCAACACGATGATGGACGACAAGCTCGGGGTGGGGCTGGTGCCTTCGTTCCTCTACAACAGCGCCATCTTCAGCGTCGACCCGCAGTACACCGTCACCCTGGGGACCTACGCCCAATACCTCATCAACCACAC
>JAPOZF010000714.1 GCA_026706165.1 Gemmatimonadota bacterium | reverse complement strand
CGCATCCCGGACAGCGCCATCGACGAGGCGAAATCCGCGAACGGCGAACAGCCGATCACCATGAGGGCCGGCGGCTGCTCCTTCCACCACTCCCTCATCCTGCATCGCTCCGGCCCCAACAGGACGCCTCACTTCCGCCGCGGCATGGCCACCCACTACATGACCGCCCGGTCGCGGTGGACGGGGGCGCCTGCCGAAAAACCGGACTACCCGCTGCTTGCGGGCAGGGAATACCCCGGCTGCGTGTGATGCGCCAGTTGAGGAGATGCCGAGCGATCTGAACACCGACCCGGCGCGGTTCGGCGAGCTGGGATACTGCCTGTTCCGCGACGTCCTGTCCGCTGAAGAGACCGTGCGCCTGGGGGCCATGCTCGACGAGGCGCTGGCCGATCCGCTGCCGCCGCCCGCTGGCCGCAACGGGTCCATGGACCGGGGCAACTACGTCGGCGAGCCCCATGTCCGCGACCTGCGCTGGCTCGACCTCTGCCGCCACCCCCGCGTTCTCGACGCCATCGAATCGATACTGGGGCCCAATCTCATCCTCGTCTACTCCAGCGTCTTCATCAAGCCGCCCGGCAGCCCGTTGAAAGTCGGCTGGCACCAGGACAACACCTACTGGCCCAGCGTGCACGGCACCGATGTCATCACCCTGTGGCTCGCCGTCGACGACGCCGATGCCGCCAACAGCGCCATGAAGGTCATCCCCGGCTCCCACCGCGGCTGGAAAGAGCTGGAGACGGTGGATTCCGGCGCCGACCAGATGCTTCACAGGAGCGTGCCGGTCTCGAGGGAACTGGAGGAGTCGGCGGTAACCCTCGAGATGAGCGCGGGCAGCCTGTCGATCCACGACTCCTTCATTCTCCACGGCAGCGACGAGAACCGCAGCGGGGGGCGGCGGGCGGGGTACACGATCCGCTACTGCAGCACCGACACCGCCTGGGTAGACCTGGACGTCCACCCCCATCCGGTTTTCCTGGTGCGCGGGCAGGCCGGCCCCAGGGGAGACCGCTACACCTGCCTGCTCCCCGGCGTGGAGGCGGCCATGGAGCTGCTGCGGAAACCGTGAGCGCCGACGCCGCATCCCGGATACCGATCAACTACGACGAGGAAGCGGTTCCGGAGCACGAGCTGCCCGATCCCCTCCTTTTCGAGGACGGCTCCCCCGTCGGCGCAGCCGCATGGCCGCGGCGGCGGCGGGAAATCCTGCGTCTGTTCGAGGATCACGTGTACGGCGGGATACCCGGTCCTCCCTCCGACCCGGAAATAGCCGCAGCTGTCGAGGTGGTCGAGGAGGGGGCCCTCGGGGACTGGGCGACGCGCCGGCAGATCTCGCTGACGTGGAAGACCGACCGCCACCTCTCCAGGGCCGATATCCTGCTGTACCTGCCGGCCTCCCGCTCGCAACCGGTGCCGGTGTTCGCCGGTCTCAACTTCTTCGGCAACCAGACCGTGCAGGACGATCCGGCGATTCTCCTTACCGACAGCTGGGTTCGCAACAGCGACAGTCTGGGAATCGAAGACAACCGCGCCAGCGACCGCACGAGGGGCTCCCTGGCGCACCGCTGGCAGGTGGAGCTGATCCTGAGCCGGGGTTACGGGCTGGCGACCGCTTACTGCGGCGACTTCGACCCGGATTTCGACGACGGCTACCGGAACGGGGTGCACCCCCTCTATTCCCTTGACGGGCAAACCGGTCCGGCTCCCGGCGACTGGGGCGCGATCGGGGCCTGGGCATGGGGCCTGTGCCGCGTCTGCGACTACCTGGAAACCGATGCCGACGTCGACGCGAACCGGGTGGCGGTGATGGGGCACTCCCGCCTCGGGAAGACCGCGTTGTGGGCCGGCGCCTGCGACGAGCGCTTCGCCATGGCCGTCAGCAACAACTCCGGGTGCGGCGGGGCGGCCCTGTCGCGGCGCCGCTACGGCGAAAACGTCGCCTTCATCAACACGAGGTTCCCGCACTGGTTCTGCGACCGGTTTCGACGCTACAACGGCCGCGAGGAGGAGCTGCCCGTCGATCAGCACATGCTCATCGCCCTGGCAGCGCCCCGCCCGGTCTACGTCGCCAGCGCCGCCGAAGACCTCTGGGCCGACCCGCGCGGCGAGTTCCTCGCCTGCGTCCACGCCGACCCCGTGTACCGGCTGCTGGGGGCAGACGGTCTTCCCAGCCTGGAAATGCCCGCCGTCGACACCCCGCTGCACGGAGGCATCGGCTACCACCTGCGCGAAGGCAGACACGACGTTCTGCGGTACGACTGGGAGCAGTACCTCGACTTCGCAGACCGGCACCTGGGGAACTGACCGATGCTGCTTCCCGGAATCAAGGCCCTGACTTTCGACGTCTTCGGCACCGTCGTCGACTGGCGGACCAGCATCGTCGGCGAAGGGGAACGGCTGACCGGGGAAAAGGGAATCGATGTCGACTGGGCCGCGTTCGCCGACGCCTGGAGGGGCGGGTACGAGCCGGCGATGGACCGGGTTCGGCGCGGTCAGCTGCCGTGGACGATGATCGACGCCCTGCATCGAATGATCCTCGACCGCCTCCTCGGAGAATTCGGCATCCGGGGATTGTCGGAAGAGGAGATCGACCACCTCAACCGCGTGTGGCACCGGCTGAGGCCGTGGCCGGACGCGGTCGAGGGGCTGCGGCGCCTGCGCTCCCGGTACGTGGTCGCCGCCCTCTCCAACGGCAACGTCGCCCTGCTGGTCAACATGGCCAGGCACGCCGGCCTGTCCTGGGACTGCGTTCTGTCGGCGGAAAATGCCCGGCACTACAAACCGGACCCGGAGGTGTATGAAACTGCCGCGGAGCTGCTCGACCTGCCGCCGCACCGGATCCTGATGGTCGCCGCCCACGTTCACGACCTCGAGGGGGCGCGGGCGGCAGGCTACCGCACCGCCTTCGTGCCCCGGCCGCTCGAGTACGGCCCTGACGGAAACCCCGACCGGGAAGCGGAGCGGCCATTCGACGCCACCGCGGCTGACTTTTCCGGGCTGGCCCGGCTTCTCGGCTGCTGAAACCCGCCGATGGAATGAGGTTCTCCGTGATATCGATCGCCCTCGGTCTCGCCGGCATCTATGCCCTGTACTGCGGGGTCCTGTTCGCCGGCCAGCGCGCCATGCTGTTCCCACGCCACCAGATCTCGGAGCCCGCCCCGGTGGAGCTCGGCCCCTTCGGCGCCGAAGTGATGCAGATCGAGACCGGCTTCGGACAGGTGGAAGCCTGGTTCTTCCCGCCGACCACCGGCGGCGAGGGCCCCTGGCCGGCGGTCGTCATCGCCCACGGAAACACGGAGCTGATCGACGACTACCCGGCGACCTATCCCGACAAGTTCATGCGCTTCCTCGACCTGGGAATGGCCGTGTACCTGGTGGAGTACCCCGGGTACGGCCGCTCGGACGGATCTCCTTCCGAGGCCAGCGTTACCGAGGGGTTCGTCGCCGCCTACGACAGCCTGGTCGCGCGCCCGGACGTCGACGGCGAGCGCATTCTCCTCTTCGGCCGTTCCCTCGGAGGCGGCGCGGTCTGTGCGCTTGCGGCCAAGCGGCCGAGCAGGGCGATGATCCTGTTCTCGACTTTTTCCAGCGTCCGCGACATGGCGGGCGAATTCATGATCCCCCGGTTTCTCGTCCTCGACCCGTTCGACAACCTGGGGGTGGTGCGATCCTATCCCGGACCTGTTCTCGTTCTCCACGGCACCGAGGATCGCTTGATCCCCTACGAGCAAGGGCGGAAATTAGCGGCCGAGGCCGGGAAGGGAACGCTGCTCACCTATACCTGCGGCCACGGCGACTGCCCGACCGACTGGGACGACTACTGGAGACAGGTGGCCGAATTTCTCCGCAAGGCCGGTTTCCCGATCTGAAAAAAGGAGGCTCCCCCATGCATTTTTCCGCCGAGCAGGTACAGGCTTACCACCGCGACGGCTTCACCTTTCTCGAAGGACTCCTGTCTCCCCGGGAAGTTGAGGACATCCTCGACGACGTCGAATCGATCTGCGCCGGCAACACCCTCGCCGACCACGACGAGACGCGCATGGAGATGGAGCCGAACCAGCCTCCTGACGGCACCAGCGTGCGGCGCCTGTACGAGCCCTGCTCCCATTACCCGCGCTTCCGGGACCTTTCGCAGTCCGAGATGCTCCTCAACTGCCTCGAGCAGCTTCTCGGCCCCAACATCCTCTTCCACTACAGCAAGCTCAACATGAAACCGGCCGAGATCGGCTCGGTCGTCGAGTGGCACCAGGACCTTTCCTACTACCCGCTGACCAACCGCGACTCGCTGGCCGTACTCTTCTACCTCGACGACACCGACGAGGAGAACGGCTTCCTGCGGATGATCCCCGGCCGCCACCAGGACGACCTCATGCCCCATGCGGGAGACCGGTTCTTTGAGGGCCGCGTCACCGATGCCGTGAACGACTCCGGGGCCGTCGGAGTCGGGGGAAGGGCGGGAACCGCCATCTTCATGCACTGCATGACCCCGCACGCCTCGGCCACCAATCGCTCCAACCGCCCCCGCCGCACCCTCATACTCAGCTACCGCGCCGCCGACGCCTACCCGGTCTACACCGGGGAAATGACCTCCAGAACCGAGGCTTCTGTGCGGCTCGTCCGCGGCGAGCCCATGCCGCTCGCCCGCTTCACGATGACCCATTTCCCGATACCGCTCTACAAAGGGGGAGTGACCGCGTCGCTCTACGAGCTCCAGGGCCGCTCCCGCGAGGGGGAGCTGGGGTAGCGGATTCAAGAGCCTCCGGGGTTCGCGAAAGAGCGACAGTGCACTGCGCCCCGCGGGCTCCGGCAACCTGCGGCGCCATGTTCACAAACCGGCGAACCGATGTCTGAACCGGGCCCCCGCAAGGGGCTGCGCTGGTGGCCGGCGGCGGCGATCCTCCTCCTGTGTGCCGCCGGCCTGGTCGCCAACGGCCTGCGAGACGTCCCTCACCGCCAGGGACAGACCTTCGTCGCCTTCCAGATCCTTTTCCTGGGCCTCCTCGCCCTCACCGTCTGGCTGCTCTTCTTCTCGAGGCTGTCCTGGGTCCGCCGGTGGCTGAGCCTCGGCAGCGCCGCGCTGTTGCTGACGCTGTTCGGGGCGCTGTTCCGCATCGAGGGGGTCAGCGGCGATTTCATTCCCATCCTCGCCTGGAGATGGTCTTCCGTCGGTCCCGGACTGCCCTCCGGCGGCGCCGGGACGGTCGAGGAGAACAGCGCCTGGTACCCGCAGTTCCTGGGGCCCGGCCGCAATGCCCGCCTGCGCGGCGTCCACCTCGATCCCGACTGGCAGCGGCGCCCGCCCCGGGAACTGTGGCGGCGCGATGTCGGAAACGGCTGGTCGGCCTTTGCGGTGGCGCACGGCCGCGCCGTGACCCAGGAGCAACGGGGGCCGCTGGGTGAAGAGCGGCCCGTAGGCCGTTACGCCGATCGTCGCGACGGCCAGACAGAAGA
>JAPOZF010000134.1 GCA_026706165.1 Gemmatimonadota bacterium | reverse complement strand
GGTCCCTGGCCTCTTGGGTTTCTCACGAAATGCGGAAAACAGGTCGAAACGCGCCATTTCGGCACAGGGATTTTTTTCGGAATTCCCCGATGCACGGGCCCGCTCGGAGGGCCCTGCGGGTTTGAGGTCGGGATCGAAATAGCGTAGAATCTGCTCCCGTTTCTCGATTGGGCAGGTCGGCCGCCTGCTTTCGTCAGGTGCGTTTCTGCCGTGGCGGGCGGTCGAAGATATCGCCGCCCCGGACCGGGAGCAACCGCGCCCACCAGCCGCGTTTTTTCAATTCGCAGCGGTTTCAGATGACGAGGTGACGACTTGATAGTCGACCCCCATACCCATGTGTGGATCAACGATCCGGAGTTTCCCTGGCCGGCGGAAAACCTCAGTCCTCCGCATGAGGACAGAACCGCGGAGATGCTTCTCCGGGAGATGGCCGCCCACGGGGTCGAAAGGACGGTGCTGGTCCAGGTCATCCATTACCGCTGGGACAACCGCTACGTGGCCGACGCGGTGCGCCGCTACCCGGAAAAATTCATGGCCGTCGGCCGGATCGACCCGGAAGACCCGGCCTCTCCCGACCATCTCAGCATGTGGACGGAGGAGCACGGTCTTCACGGGGTGCGGCTCTCTCCCTCGGCAGATTCCGCCGGAGACTGGTTTGGCGGCCCCCTGATGCCGCCGATCTTCGCCCGCGCCCAGTCCCTCGGGGTGCCGCTGCTGCTGTTGACCAGGCCCCCCCGCCTCCGGGAGCTGGTCCCGCTGCTGGAGGCTCACGGCGACCTCGACGTCGTCATCGATCACATGGCCGATGTCGCTCCCGGCGACGCCCAAGGCCGGAGGATCCTGATGGATCTGGCCCGCTTTCCCAGGGTGTACGTCAAGATCTCGCACACCTGGAACATTTCCGGCGAGACCTACCCCTGGGCCGACACCCACGGGCTCGTGGAGGAGGTGTACCAGTCCTTCGGGCCCAGGCGCATCATGTGGGGCACGGATTGGCCCGTCTGCCTCGGAAAGGCAGAGTACGGACAGACCCTCAGCGTCGTCAGGGACGAGATGAAGTTCATTTCAGCCGGGGACCTGGAATGGGTACTCGGGAAAACCGCTCTGCGGCTGTGGCCGTTCTCGTGACCGCACCGCGAGCGCATCTTCCGGAGGGCCGGACATGATCCGCATCGGCATCGTCGGGGCCGAGAACAGCCACACCGCGGCGATCGCCAAGGTCCTGAATGTCGACAGGAGAGTGGCCGGGGCGCGCGTGACCCACGTCTGGGGCGAGACCCCGGCGTACGCGCGCGCAGCTGCCGGGTCCGGACGCATACCCACCATTGTCCGCGAGCCCGAGCAGATGATCGGCGAGGTCGACGGCGTCGTGGTCGACCACCGCCACGGGGCGGAGCATCTGCCAGCGGCGCGGCCGTTCCTCGAAGAGGGGCTGCCCCTGTTCGTCGACAAGCCGTTCTGCTGCCGGACCGCGGAGGGGCGGCGGTTCCTGAAGCGCGCGCGGACCCTCGCGGTGCCGGTATGTTCCTTCTCGGTGCTTCCCAGACAGGCCAGTTTCCGGTCGCTGCAGGAGAAGGCCGCCCGCCTCGGGACCCTGCACGCGGTGACGACCACCGGGCCGTGCGACGTCAGGTCGAAGTGGGGGGGCATCTTCTTCTACGGCATCCACCAGGTAGACATGCTGGTGCGGCTGCTGGGGTACGACTTCTACCGCGGCAGCGTCACCCGCGGCCGGGGCAGCACCCACACCGCCTCCGTCCTGTACCGCGGCGGCGCCGTGGGAACGATGAACCTCATCGGCGCGGGCACACCTGCCTTTCACGTTTCCGCGATCGGGGAAAAGGGCCGCCTGGACTCGGTGATCACCTGGGACAGGAGCATGTACCTGTCCGGGGTGCGGGAGTTCGTGCACATGTTCGCGACCGGGGAGACCTCCGAGACCGACGAGACCATGCTGGGCCCGGTCGCGGTTCTCGAAGGTCTCGAGAAGTCCCTCTCCCACCCGCACGCGCGGGTAGGAATCAGACTGTAACTCCTCAGGAGGAGCAATGGCGACGATGCAACTGAAGACCGCCGCGGAGACGCGCTACGACGCCGTCTCCCTGGGGGAGGTGCTGCTGAGAGTCGATCCGGGAGACGTGCCGACCGCAAGGGCGAGGACGGCGCGTATCTGGCAGGGAGGAGGAGAGACCAACGTCACCGTCGGCCTGAGCTACACCTTCGGGCTGAGGGCCGCGGTCCTGACCGCCCTGGTCGATGACGGCGTCGGCCGCAACATCGAGAACCAGCTCAGGGAGGTGGGTCTCGACACCAGCCGCGTTATCTGGTTCAACAACTCGGGCAAGGGGAAGTACAGCACCGACGCCAAGGGGACGCTGCACAACGGCGTCAACTTCACCTGGGCGGGGAAGGGTCTGCTGCCCTCGGTGACCGAGTATTACCGCGCCCACACCCCGATCCGGGAGATCGGTCCGGGGGACGTCGACTGGGATCACCTCTTCGGCGAGGTCGGGACGCGCTGGTTCAGCACCGGCGGCATCTACACGCTGCTGTCGCCGAAGACCGCGGCCCTGGCCGAAGAGGGGATGAGGAAGGCAGGGGAGCACGGGGTCGGGCGCTCGTTCGACCTCAACTACCGCTCCAAGGTCGAGCCGGACAAGGAGCGGGCCCGCCAGATCAACCGCGGCATCGTCCCCCACGTCGACTTCCTGGTCGGCAACCACGACGACTTCGACGACGCCCTCGGGTACGAGACCGAGCCGGTGCCGAAGGATGCCCCCTTCGAGGAGTGGCTCGACGCCTACACAGGGATGCTGCGGAAGGTCGCCGGCGACTACCCCGACATCAAACTGATCGGCACGCAGCTGCGGGGAGCCCTGAGCGCCGACCGCATCGACTGGGGGGCGGTGCTCTACGACGTCGCAAACGACGCCGTCCACCAGGCGGTGGTGCGCGACAACGTCGAGATCGCCGACCGCACCGGGGGAGGAGACTCCTTCGCGTCAGGTGTGGTCGCCGCCACGCTGAACGGAAAGGGGCCGGAAGAGGCGGTCCAGTGGGGGGCGGCCCACGGCATCCTGGTGCAGGAGACCCCCGGGGATATCACCTTCGTAAAGCAGGGTGACGTCGAGAAGGAGATCGCCCGGGCCCTCGCCGGCGGAGGGGTATCCGCCCTGCGCTGACCGCCCATCATGGCTGACCCCGTTTACTCCCTGATAAGAAGGCCCCTCAGCCGCCCGGTATTGAGTGGGGAGTGGGGTATATGGCCATTCTTTCGCCGGACCATGCCCAAGGGCCCGGACCTGGGCATCTGTTCCCCCAAATAGACCCTTCCACAAGCCATTCCCTGGTTTTTCGCTGCTGATCAGCGGGGTTCGCGCAGTTCGCGGCGAAGCCCCGTCCAGACGCAGACCGCCATTCCCAGCAGGACCACGGCGAACGGGAAACCGGATACGAGCGAGGCGGCCTGCAGGGAGTTCAGCCCTCCGCCGAGCAGAAGGGCTATGGCGACCAGTCCCTCGATCGTGCACCAGAAGACGCGTTGCGCCACCGGGGCGTCTACCCTGCCGCCCGCGGCGATTGTGTCCAGGATCAGGGATCCCGAATCCGAAGAGGTGACGAAGAACAGGACGGTCAGGAGTATTGCGAACGACGAGAGCAGCGTCCCCAGGGGGAGCTCGTCGAACATCTTGAACAGGGCGATCTCCAGCTTCCAGGCCTCGACGTTTTCGGTTACGCCGGTATACCCCTCGACGATATGCTGGTGCAGGGCAGCGCCGCCGAAGGCACCGAACCACAACAGGCAGGCGGCCACCGGCAGTATAAGCACGAAAACCACGAATTCTCGCACCGTGCGTCCCCTGGAAATGCGCGCGATGAAGGTGCCGACAAAGGGGGCCCAGGCCAGCCACCATGCCCAGTAGAAGGTCGTCCAGCCGTGCAGGAAGTCGGTGTCCTCGCGCCCTGCCCAGTTGCTCAGGGGGACGATCCTGGCGAGATAGCTGCCGAGGGCGTCGAACATGCCCCGGAAGATGTACAGGGTCGGTCCGAGTCCGATGACGGCGGCCAGCAGCAGAAAACCGAGGACCATGTTCCACTGGCTGAGCCGCTTGATGCCGGAGTCGAGACCAGCCAGCACCGATGCCAGGGCGATGCAGGTTATCACCACGATCAGCCCCACCATGGTGGTGCCGGTGGCGGGAACACCGAACAGGTAGTTCAGACCCGAGGTCAGCTGCTTGACCCCCAGGCCGAGGGAGGTGGCCAGGCCGAACAGCCCGGCGAAGATCGCGAACGTATCGATGATGTGGCCGGGCCAGCCCCAGACGCGGTCGCCGAAAAGAGGGTGAAACGCCGAGCGGATGGTGAAGGGGAGTCCGCGGTTGTAGGAGAAGTACCCGAGGGCGAGTCCGACGAGGCCGTATATGCCCCAGCCGTGCAGCCCCCAGTGGAATACCGTGGCGGCTATGCCGACGGAGGCCGCCTCCGCGGTTCCGGGGGCGATTCCCAGCGGCGGGTGCATGTAGTAGTAGACGGGCTCCGCCACCCCGTAGAACAGCAGGCCTATCCCCACGCCCGCTGAAAAGAGCATGGAGAACCAGGTCTTGTTGGAGTACTGCGGTTTTTCATCCATCCCCCCGAGGCGCACTCTGCCGAGAGGGGAGACCGCCACGCACAGGCAAAAGAGCAGGATGAGGTTGGCCGTCAACATGAAGAACCAGTCGAACCTCGTGGTGAGCCACTCGCGGGTATTCCCGAAGATTTCCGTCGCCGCTTCCAGGAACAGCAGCGTCCCGGCGACGAAGAGGACGATGGTGATTCCGGAGATCACGAACACCGGCGTCAGGTGGATCTCCAGACCGAACAGCCTCCGGTAGTGTACCTCGTCCGGCAGCAACGGTTGTTTCGCCTCTCGGGGGATTTCCAGTCCGGGCATTTTTCGGGTTCTCCGGCTCCTCAAAGATGCCGGAAAACGGTTTGTTGTCGCCCCCGAAACTTCGAGGTGGGGGGAATGGGCAAGTGCTGTCCCGCCCGGGGATTGACCGAAGGCTGCGGCCCCGGGGGGCTCAGCCGACCGCCGTGGCCGACCCTTCAGGCTGGAGCCCGCGAACTACGCGGGGCACTGGTGTTGCGTCCCACGGACCTGGGAGAATTCAGCGCCTGAGGCGTCCCTCTCGCAAGGCCCTTGAGCGAGTCGTCCCCGGGGTGTACGGCGAGCGAAAGCAACGTGGCGGGACGAGATGGATGAGCCCGGAAACTGCGAAGGATTCCCGGGACGCGACATCGGGAGAATGCGAGCCCCGGCTCCTCCTCCGGGTTCCCGGGCAGGCTGCTGCCAAAGTGGGTCCCCGGAGTGGGCCGGGCGGCGCGAACGGAACCGCTCGTAATCCTTTTCCCGATTCCTGAAACAGGCTCCCGCTTCCTTACCGAAGTTGATATGCGACCGCCAG
>JAPOZF010000517.1 GCA_026706165.1 Gemmatimonadota bacterium | reverse complement strand
GCCTCCGGCTCCTTGATCGAGGCCGGACGGCGCGGTCGCACCGCGTATTCACTTTTCCTTGAAAGGAGGGCGGAACTGTTGAGCAGGAACACCGGCAGCTGGCCGAATGGTCCGACGGGCTGTGTCTGTTCGAACACCTGCGGAGCCTTCCGGGAGCGCTGAGCGAACGCGCTGCCCGCCTACGCCGCAGACGTCAAGCCCGCTTCGTCATCCGGGGTGGTTGGAGACCGGTGCAAGCTGCTGACCGGGGCCGGTCACGGCTCGCGCACCTTCAGGTAGCGGCCGGGAGGGGGATCGGCGATGAGCTGCCGCCGGCCCGACGGCCACAGGATCTCCACCTCCCCGACCTTCCCGCCGCCCAGTCCGAAGAGCAGGCGCGGGTCGTTCTGCGCCTGGAAGCTGTAGCCCCTCTGCACCTCGCGCACCTGCTCCATTCCGCCGCCGCGCACCTTCACGCGGGCGCCGATGGCGTCGCGGTTGCTCTCCGTTCCCGTCAGCCGCAGACCGAGCCAGCCGCTGCCGCCGCCGCTGTCGTTGCGCAGCAAGGTCGGGGTGTCGTTCAGGTTCATGACGAACAGGTCGGCGTCGCCGTCGTTGTCGTAGTCTCCCACGGCAGCCGCCCGGCTCACCTTCTCGATGCTCCAGACGCCGCCGCTGCCGGCCCCGACCTCGACGAAGCGGCCGCCCCGGTTGTGGTACAACAGGTTGCGCTGGGCGTAGAACAGCCCGAGAAAGCTCCGGTCCAGTTCCGGGTGGAGGTGGCCGTTGGCGACGAACAGGTCGAGCCAGCCGTCGTTGTCGAAGTCGACGAAGCCGGTCCCCCAGCCGAGGAACGGCAGCGCGTTTTCCCCGAGGCCCGCCTCCCCGGTGGCGTCTTCGAAGCTGCCGCCCCCGCCGTTGCGGTAGAGGGTGTTGTACTCGTCCGAGAAGTTGGTGGTGAACAGATCGAGGTCGCCGTCATTGTCGAAGTCCCCGGCATGCACCCCCATGCTCGCCTGCGCCATGCCGTCGAGGCTGTACGCGGCACCGGCGGTTCTCGCGATCTCGGCGAACCGCCAGCCGCCGTCGTTGCGGAACAGCAGGTTGGGCTCTCCGTCGTTGGCGACGTAGATGTCCTGGTCGGCGTCGCCGTCGAAGTCGCCGAAGACCACCCCCAGTCCCGGCAGGCGGTGGGCCTCTACCCCGGCCGCGGCGCTGACGTCGGCGAAGGTTCCTCCGCCCTCGTTGCGGTAGAGCCGGTCCCGTTGTCTGGGGGCGTAGGCCGGCCCGCAGAAGACGTTCAGGCCCTTGTAGAGGCACTTGCCGCCGCCCCCGGGCGGTCTCTCCAGGTCGAACTCGAGGTAGTTGGTCACGTACAGGTCGAGGAGCCCGTCAGCGTCCAGGTCCGCGAACGCGGCGCTCGACCCCCAACCCCGGTCGGCCACCCCGGCGCTGGCGGCCACCTCGGCGAAATCCCCGCCGTCGTTGCGGTAGAGCCGGTTGGGACCCCAGTAGGTGACATGGAAATCGACGTCGCCGTCGTTGTCGTAGTCGCCGGCAGCGCACCCCATGCCCCAGCCGGAGGGGCCGAGACCGGCCTCGACTTCCCGGAATCTCCGCGCCGATCCACTCCCTTCTTTCGGGTCCGGTTCATTGCGGAAAAGCCGGTTCCCGGCCCCTTCGGCAGTGCCGGTGAGGCGCGTCCCGTTGACGGCGAACAGGTCGAGGAACCCGTCTCCGTCGTAGTCGGCGAAGGCCGCGGCCGTCGACATCGACTCGAGGACGTAATCCTGGTCCCTGCTGCCCGAGACGTTGACGAACTCAAGGCCGCTTCCGGCGCTGGCGTCGGCGAATCGAAAGGGGGCCTTTCCCGCATTCGCAGGAGAGGATGGGGCGGGTTGCGGCGGAGCGCCTGAAGCGCTCTCCGTGGGAACTTCCCCGCTGTCAGAAGAATCCGGGGAGCGAGATCCTTCCCCGGAATCACGCAGAGATTCCCGCACATCGCTCGATGGGGGTTCGGGTGCCTGACCGCAGGCGCCCAGCAGGACGAGCAGGACGACCTTCGCTTGCACCGCAATCCTCCCAAGCGTTTTCGGCTGGCTCTCTGATGGATGCGGGAATTGCAACCGGAACAAACCCCGGGAGGCCCCGGAAAGCCTCCCTCCTCCCCCGGGAAGACGATCGGACGGCCAGCTTGCAGAAAGCAGGAAACTGTGCGCCGAGCAGAGGGGTGGCCCCGGCTTTGGGCCCGGTGCGTTGCGGAGACCTTCCTGCCCGGCTCAGTAGGCGACGTACACCGGGCGCAGGGCTTCGGTGCCGCCGGCCTCCCGAGCCGCGTCCACCTCGACCCGAAGCAGGTACACACCGGGCGCCAGCAGGGAACCTGTTTCGTCGACGCCCCCCCATTGCACCCGGTAGGATCCGCTCGCCCGGGTGCGCAGGTGCACGTCCTCCCAGAGGCGCTTCCCGGACAGGTCGAACACCGCGATGCGAACCTCGCTCTCACCGTCCACCCGCAGCACGCGGAAATCGAGGGTCATCACGTCGTTGACCCCGTCGCCGTTTGGCGTCACCGCCTCGGAGCTCATCCGCAGTTCCCCTACCTGGGGGTCGCCCGGCGGGGTGAGAATCTGAAGTACCCCGCTGTGGATCTCCTCCACTGCCTGCTGGTCGGGATCGACGCGCTGCCAGCTGCCGGGAGAGCTGGTGTTGCCGACGCTGGCCGACAACGCCGTGCCCTGGCCGAAGATGACGGTGCTCATGTCGAGGGCGGCGATCTGGTTGCGCCCGACGACCGCGGGCAGGCGGATCCACAGGGAATCCGCCTCCGTCGGGATCACTTCGAAGTTCTCCTGCTCCTCTCCGCCCCCGGCGGCGATATCCGGGCCGGATCCCAGGCGCAGAGAGTTCAGGGTGAGCGGGACCTCGCCGGTGCTGACCACCAGGATCTCGTCGATGCCGCGGCTGGACCGGCCGCGGTCGGGACGCAGGTAGAGGGTCACCGGAGAGACCTCCCCGAGGTCGGGGAGCTCGGTGGGATAGACCTCCCCGAGAGCCCGTTCGACCCAGGCGTTGGTGAACCGGATCGACAGTTCCCGGAGGGTGGCGAACAGGTCGGGATCGTCGGAGACCAGACGGGCGCGGATTTTCAGAAACTGCCGTGGCGAGGGCGACACCACCCTGTCGCCGGAGTTCTCGACCGGCTTGCTCCACTCGCTCCAGTCCGCCCCGGGAATGAGGAGTTCCTTGATCTCGCCCTTGAACGACTTGGGGAGGCCGTTGTATTCCCGCTCGGTCAGCTCGGTTCCGTCCTTGCGGAAAAAGCGCTGGAGGACCTCGGTCTCGTTCCCGGTGCGCGTCGAGATCTCGATCCGGGTTCCCGGCGGCTCGTCGGCCTCCCAGTGGATGGTCGTCAGGTTTCTCAGTGTTCCCAGGTCGATCAGGGGGGACTCGACCTCCACCTCCGGCTGGTACCCTCGTCCGTAGCTCTGGATCTCGCGGATCGGCACCTCGCGTCCGTGCCCCGAGCGGGGGATTTCACGGATTTCGTACTCGTACTGGATGAACCGCACCTTCGAAAGCGGGAACTGCTTCTCGTTCCACATCGCGGCCGCGCTCCCGTCGTTGCCGGCGTTCCGTCTTTCATCGAGCTGCTGCCACAGCAGGGTGCCGTCCGGCGCCAGGCTTCCATCCGAGATGTACAGGCGCCAGGTGGTCAGCACCCGTCTGCGGCCGCTGCCGAACAAGGTCCGGATCCGGTCCAGCCAGTAGAAGGACCCGAGATCGTAGACAATGCGACCCAGGGGGTCGGGAAGGGCGCGCCCGACCCCATCGACGACCTCGTAGGCCGAGAGGAAGTCCCCGTCGACCGTGCGGAATTCGCTCGAACGCGGCCCCTCGACGCTGCCCCCGCGCTCGATCGTGCCGAGGGCGGTATTCTCCCCGAAGGTCCAGACCTCCAGCTCGGCAAGGCGGGGCCGTTCCCGGCGGTAGAACCGGAGCCCCCCCCGTTCTTCGGCGCCGAGGAGCTCGTAGGTCGCCTCGTCGACCTGCCACTCGCGGCCCGTGCGGCTGCGGCCGAAATACTCGATGTCCCCCCTCAGGTCCTGCGGCAGGGCCTCGAACTCTTCCCGGGGAATACTCTCCGCCTTTCCCAGGCGGCTGCCGGTGACCAGCACCTGAACGAAGCGGACCACGTCTCCCTCCCAGCCGGGGTCGGCCTTTTCCCCGGGCCCGATATCGAAACTGAACTCCCGCTGGCTGCGGTTGGGCTTCTCGGTCCGGCCTACCTGGCGGAAGAGCGTCTGTTTGCTGAGGGCAATGGTACCGCCGCTCGAAACCATGACTTTGAACTGCAGGAACGGATCGCCCAGCTCCTCGTCGACGAAGCGCAGGGTGATGCGGCGGGCGGATACCGCACGCCCGAGGTCGACCTCCACCCACCAGGTTTCGGGAGCGAGGTCGAGGTCGGGCTCCCAGAAAGTGGATCGGTTTCCGTCGAGCACCCCGGATGCCCGGGAAAGGTTCGAGCCGGCGGCGCTGGTTCCCCCCCTCTCTTCCGCCTCCGGATCGAGCGGGTCCTCCCTGGCGTCGAGACTGGCCTTGTGATCCTGGAGCACGAAGTTGGGAACCACCCCGCGCGAGTCGACCGTGACCGTCCCCAGCGGCAGGTTCCATTCCCGCCAGGTCGACGCGCCGCTGACCTCGATGCGGTCCCCCCGCAGCACGAACCCGTCCTGCGCCCCGGCCGGACCCTTACCCACGAGCAGAACGGCAAAGGCCACCACCGGCAGATACCATAGGACCTGATCCCGCGATACTTTCATGACCTCGACTCCTTGTACACGCCGGCCGCCTTCAGTCCCTGAGACCCGCGAAGACGCTGACGAACAGAATGCTGCCTGTGGCGATCTGGTTGGCGGCTTCCCGGCGCTCGAAGCTGTTGCGGTCCCACCGCAATCCGACATGTGTTATCGACCGGTAGCCCAGGTAGGAGCTTCGGGTCGAAAGCTGCAGGGCGAGCACGGTCTGGCTGAGGTCGCCGGTCCGGTCTCCGATCTCCAGGTCCTCCTCCTGCGTTTCCAGGTCGCTGTGGAACACCTGCTCGATCCCGGCCTCCACGGAAGATCCCCACAGTACCGGGAACCTCAGCAGCAGCGTTCCCATCTCCCGCATCCACTGGCGTTTCTCCCGCAACCGGGAGTACGGCACTTCTCTGAACACCTCGTACTTGAGACGCGGGCGCATCGTCACCTTCCCAACCGAAAAGACGTACTCAGCCTTGTTGACCAACCCGAAGAAACGGGGGTTGTCCCGCGACCCCGCGTCGCCCTTCTGCCGGTAGACCTCGTGTTTCAGCTTGTTGCCGACATGGAGGTCGGGCAGCGGCTTCACGTCGTACCCGAGCCAGGCGGTGTTCACCCAGGCGTCGGTCGCCTGCAGGGGGTCCGGCACCATGACCTGGGGAGCACCGAGGAAAGCGGGAAGGTCTATCCGCGGGTCGGGGAGGTCGTTCCCTACTTTCTTGACGA
>JAPOZF010000663.1 GCA_026706165.1 Gemmatimonadota bacterium | reverse complement strand
GGGGGCCTCGTAGACGAGGAAGAGGCGGTCGATGCGCCAGGTGTCGGCCAGGGTCAGGGCGATCAGGCCGCCGCAGGCCGCCGCGGCCGAGAGCTTGCCGCGCAGCAGGGCCCAGACGAGGGCGGCGGCCCCGGCGCAGACCAGCACGGCGAGGAGTCCTCCGCCGGCGAGAAGGGGCGCCCCGGAGAGCATGATCCGCCGGTTGGCTTCGGAGATCCCGTCGTAGAGGAGGGCGGTCCAGAGCTCCAGGACGGTGTGCGGGACGGCGGCGGCGAGGGCGGCGATTCCCCCGAGGGCGGCGGCGGAGATCAGCAGCCGCTTGCGGAAGAGCTGTTTTTCCGGTTCTCCGGCGGTGACCGCCTGGTGCAGGCCGGAGGCGGCGAGCACGATGGCGGGGAAGGCGAACAGGAAGGCGGCCATGCCGACCGAGCGCAATACCTTGCCGCCGGGAAGCAGGTGGGCGGCGATCCAGTGCACGGGGGTGTGCCCGCCGAGGGTGAAGGCGAGGGCGACGGCGAACAGCAGGGCCATGAAGGCCGCGGTGGGGTCGCGCCGCCACGACCACAGGGCGGGCAGCGCCAGGAGCAGCACGACGATGCCGAAGTACTCGGAGTTGTACTTGCCGGGATTGCGGCCCCAGTACTGGTCGCGGTTGTCCTGCGGGTTGTAGAAGCCGCCGAACTCCGGGATCACGAGGGAGCCGACCTCCTCCGGGTGCAGGGACCAGCTGCGCGCCAGGGCAAGCGGGTCGCCGGTTCTTTCGGCGGTGGCGGCCTCGGCCCGCTTCGACTCGCGGGTGGCGTGCAGGTAGGAGGGGAACAGTCCTTCGGAGCCGATGCCGATGCCGAGAAAGGCGGCGAGGGTGAAGAGGCCGGTCCTGGCCAGCAGCGCACGCCTGGCCAGGGACTCCCGGTAGAGGATATATATATGGAATAGGAAATAGAGGCCGACGGCGATGAGGGCGTACTGGAGCATCTGCACGTGCGGGGTGTAGGCGCCCAGGCCGATCAGCAGGGCGAGCCAGAGGAAAGGGGACAGCTTTCCCTCACGCATGCCGCGGTGGAGGCAGAGGAACATCCAGGGCAGCAGGGCGATGACGGCCATCTTGGCGTAGTGGCCGGCGAAGGTGAAGGAGAGGAAGGTCGGCGCGAACATGAAGGCGACGGCCCCCCACAGGCAGGGCCAGCGGGCAAGGGAGAGGACGCGCAGGTAGCGGTACATCCCCCAGCCGGCCAAGAAGACGGTGAGCAGGTAGCGCCAGCCGAGGTGGCGCTGATGGGTGGTGAACAGCTTCAGCAGGCTCGTCGGGAAGAAGTCGGGGCGGATCTCCTCCGAGGCCGGGTATCCCCCGAGGGTGGGCTTCCAGGCGCCGGGGCCGTAGTTGGCGAGCTTCTCGGCGAACGGCTCCTTGCCGCGGTGGAAATCGGTACCGGTGTCGCTTCCGTAGATGACCTTGCCGCTGAGAGGGAAGTCGTGGAAATAGAGGAGGGTCAGCAGGCCGAGGATGACGGGAACGGCCCAGGGGGAGGAGAGGCGGAAGCGGAACCTGTCCGCTTCGGGGGCCTGGACCGGGGCGGGGCGCGGTTCCGGGGACCTGGTGGTGCGGCGTTTCTTCCTGCTCATGAGAGACGCTCCGCGGCGGCGAGCATCACCTCTTCCTGGCGGCGGGCGAGCTGGTCCCAGCCGAAGCGGCGGGCGTGCTCCCGCCCCTGCTCCCCGAGAGACCGGCGCAGCCCGGGGTCGTCGAGGAGCCGGCGCATGGCCGCGGCCAGGGCTTCGCCGTTCCCGACCGGCACCAGCAGGCCGGTGACGTTGTCGAGGACGGCGTCGCGCAGGCCGTCGATGTCGGCGGCGACCACCGCCTTGCCGCTTGCCCCGGCCTCGACCGCGGTCATGCCCCAGCCCTCGTAGCGGGAGGGCATGCAGAAGAACAGGGAGGCCGCCAGCAGCCGGCGCTTGTCCGTTTCCGACACCCGTCCGAGCAGCTCCACCCGGGGGCCGAGGCCCCTTCGGGCAACGAGCTTCCCGAGGCGCCGCACCTGAGACTTCTCGCCTCCCCCGGCGATCTTCAGCACGAGGCCGGGGCGCTCCGGGGCGAGGCGGGCGAACGCCTCCAGCAGGGTGTCGATCCCCTTGGTGTGCACGTCGATCCGCCCGAGGTAGAGGAGGTACGGCTCTTCGGTGGCGGAGCTTGCGAAATAACCGTCGTCAACGCCGTTGCAGACGCAGTCGACGGGCACGGCCGCCCCGACCTGCCGGCGCACCCGCTCCTGGACGCTCGGGGAGACGGTCAGAATGCGGGGGTAGGCGTGGAGGACGCGGCGCTCCGCCAGCAGGGCCGCCCACCCGGCGAGGGGGCGCTTGAGGACGGCGTGGCGGCCCATGAAATGCTGGAAGAACAGCAGCCCGCGGCGGCGCACCGGCGCCGGCACCCGCAGGGGAGCGAAGGCGGAGAACTCGTTGACCCAGACGTCCCACTGCAGGCGCCGGAGGGCGGCGACGGCGCGGCTTGCCCAGGTGAGGCGGCTGATCGCGTAGCTGCGCGGCGAACCGACCCGCAGCAGGCGCAGGCCGTCGACCTGCCGGACGGGCTCGGCCCCGGGAAAGGCGCCGGTGACCAGGGTGATCTCGTGGCGGTCCGTTAGGCGCCGGTAGATCTGGCGCGCCCGGATGGCGCCGCCGCCGCCGAGCCAGGGGTTGTCGACGTCGTCGTAGATGAGGTGGCAGATCCTCATGCCGCTTTGCGCCGGAGCCGACGGACCGGGCGCCGGAATGCGCGCGGGCCCGGCGCACCGGCGCGGCGCGGGCGGCACGGGGAGCCGGCAGGTCCGTGTGGCAGGATGCTACAGCCGTCCCTTGGTCGAGGGGATGGAATCGCTGCGGCCCGTCCGCAGGGTCGCCCGGTCGAGGGCCTGGGCGAATGCCTTGAAGATCGCCTCGATGCCGTGGTGGTCGTTGCCCGAGCGCAGCAGGTCGACGTGGAGGTTGAACCTGCCGTGGTCGGAGACGGCGCGGAAGAACTCGACGACGAGGGAGACGGGGAAGTCCCCCACCCCGGTGTCGCGGAACTCCGGGGCGGCGCAGAGGTAGGAACGGCCCGAAAGGTCGACGACGACCCGGGCCAGGGCCTCGTCCATCGGCACGTAGCTGTGGGCGAAACGCTGGATTCCCGCGCGGTCGCCGAGGGCCCGGTCGAGGGCCTGCCCGAGGCAGATGCCGACGTCCTCGACGGTGTGGTGCTGGTCGACCTCCAGATCGCCGCGGCAGCGCAGCTCCAGGTCGAACAGGCCGTGGCGGGCGAAGGCGTCGAGCATGTGGTCGAAGAAGCCGATGCCGGTGTCGGCGGCGCAGCGGCCGCTGCCGTCGAGGCCGAGCTCGAGATCGATGTCGGTCTCCGATGTCTGGCGCCGGACGCGGGCGGTGCGGGATTCGGCGGCGGCCATCAGCCCTCCCTCCCGCAGTCTTCGAGGCGGGCTTCGATGGCCCGCGCGTGGGCTTCGAGCTCTTCGGCCCTGGCCATGCGGGCGATCTTTTCCCCGGTGCGGCGCAGGCGCTGCCCGCTGTAGCCGAGGACACTCGTGCTCCTGACGAAGTCGTCGACGCCGAGGGCGGAGGAGAAGCGGGCGGCCCCGTTGGTCGGCAGCACGTGGTTGGCGCCGGCGAAGTAGTCGCCGACCGGCTCGCTGGATGCCTCGCCGAGGAAGACGGCGCCGGCGTTGCGGATCTCGCCGAGCCAGCGCCACGGGTCGGCGACCAGCAGCTCGACGTGCTCCGGGGCGATGCGGTCGACGAGGCGCGCGCCGGCTTCGAGGTCGGGCACGACGACGACGAGGCCGAAGTTTTTCAGGGCCGCGGCTATCTCCCGGCGCCGCGGCAGGGTGGCGAGCTGGTTTTCCGCCTCGGCCTGTACCTTGGCGGCGAGCGCTTCGGACGGGGTGATGCAGACCGCGGCCTCGAAGCCGCTGCCGTGCTCGGCCTGCGCCAGCAGGTCGGCGGCGACGCAGCGCGGGTCGGCGTTTTCGTCGGCGAGCACGACGATCTCGGAGGGGCCGGCGACGGTGTCGATGCCGACGCGGCCGTAGACCTGCTGCTTGGCGGCGACGGTGTACGGGCCGCCGGGGCCGGCGATCTTGTCGACCGCGGCGATGGTTTGGGTGCCGAAGGCGAGGGCGGCGACCGCCTGGGCGCCGCCGATGGCGTAGACCTCGTCGAGGTTCAGCATGGCGGCGGTGGCGAGAATCACCGGATGCGGCAGGCCGCCGGGGCGGGGCGGGGTGACGACGCAGATCTCGTCGACGCCGGCGACCTGCGCCGGCACCGCCGTCATCAGCAGCGTCGACAGCAGCGGGGTCTGCCCCCCGGGGACGCAGAGGCCGCCGCGGCGCAGCGGCAGGACCCGCTTGCCGAGGACGACGCCGTCCCCGTCCTCGAGGAACCAGGAGCCGCGCAGCTGGCGGCGGTGAAACGACCGGATGTTGGCGGCCGCCTCACAGACCGCTTCCTCCAACTCCCGATCCATTGCCGCCCGCGCGTCGTCGAGCGCCTTGCGCGGAACGCGGAATCCCCCGGGGGGCAGGACGACGCCGTCGAACTTTTCTGTATATCCGGCGACGGCGGCGTCCCCTTCGGCCTGGACGCGGCGCAGTATCTCCGCTGCCGCATCGACGATTTCGGAGGGAAACCCGGCCTTGCGGTTCAGGACCGCTGCCAGCTTGCCGGTTGCGGGGGCTTCGGCGTCCGGGCAGCGCTGGATGTCGAGCATCAGTAGACCACCTTGTTGAGGGGATACTCGATGATCCCCTCGGCGCCGTTCCGTTTGAGTCGCGGAATCAGGTCGCGGACGATGGTCTCGTCCGCTATGGTCTCGACCGCCACCCAGTCGCCGTCGACCTGGTTGGAGATCGTCGGCGTGTGCAGGGCCGGCAGCAGCGCCATCACGGCGTCGAGCCGGGCGCGGGGCACGTTCATCTTCAGGCCGACCTTCGACTCGGCCTCGAGGGCGCCGGTCATCAGGGTGAACAGGTTCCGGATCTTCTGCTGCTTCCAGGAGTCGCTCCAGGAATCCCGGTTGGCGATCAGCCGCGTGGTCGACTCGAGCATGGTGTCGAGGATGCGCAGGCGGTTGGCGCGCAGGGAGGAGCCGGTCTCGGTGCCGTCGACTATGGCGTCGGCGACGCCGGGAATGCCGGCCTTGACCTCGGTCGCCCCCCACGAGAACTCCACCTCGGCCTCGACCCCGCGCTCGGCGAGGAAGCGGCGGGTGACGCCGACCAGCTCGCTGGCGACGCGCTTGCCCTGAAGGTCCTTCACGGTGCGGATTGGGGAGTTCTCCGGGACCGCGATCACCCAGCGGTAGGGGCGCGAGGTCGCCTTGCTGTAGAGCAGCTCGCCGACCTCGACGACGTCCGCGTCGTTCTCCTCGACCCAGTCCCTGCCGGTTATGCCGGCGTCGCAGACGCCGCGCTCGACGTAGTGGGCGATCTCCTGGGCGCGGAAGAGGGTCACGCCGATCTCCGGG
>JAPOZF010000621.1 GCA_026706165.1 Gemmatimonadota bacterium | reverse complement strand
CCGGCAGCCGGGCGGCCCTCAATCCGCGGCGCGGACCGCAGGGTCGAGGGCGTCGAAACAGAACTGCGCCGCGGCCCAGGGATCGTACCCCTCCTTCGACCAGATCTGGCCGGTGACCTCGGGACAGATGTAGCGGTCCCAGCCGGCGGCCCTGAGCGCCCTGACGTACTCCACCAAGTCGAGGCCGCCGTCCCCGGGAAGCAGGTAGACGACGCGGCCTTCGGCGTCCTTGTAACCGTCCTTGATGTGGTTGTGCGCCGCCAGCGGCACGTTGAGTCCGGCGCTGTGCTTCAGGCCGAACCCCTCGACCAGGAAATGGCTGTAATCGAAGTTGAGCCGCAGGTGCTCGTGAGCGGCGCGCTCTATCAGCCATACCGCCTTCTCCGGGGTCTCGAAGTCCCCTCCGGCGTGGGGCTCGATGGCGAGGACGGCCCCGTACCGGGCGGCCATGTCGGCCACCTCGACCACCATTTCGACGATCGCCTCCCTGCCGCTCTCCCAGGGCCGCTGGTGCCCCAGGGTCGACGACACAACCAGGGGCGCGTCGTCGATTCTCAAGTCCCTCGCCAGCGCGAACGAAGCCTCGAACTGCGCCAGGGCTGCGGGGCGCCCCTCCCCCTCGGCGCAGGGCTTGAGCAGCGCCATGATGACGGGGGTGGGAAAACCCAGGCTCCGGAACGCCGCGGCCAGGCGCCGGCGGGCCCCGGCTTCCATGCGGGCAGGCTCGGTCGGCCAGCCGGGCTGCACGGCGATCTCCATTCCGCGGTATCCCATGTCGCGCAGCCGCGGCAGCGCCTCGAGCACGTCGAGATCCTTCATGCCGTAGGTGCTGTAGTAGAGGTCCATCCGGCCGCCCCTATTCCAGGTCGACGTTGAAGTCCGCCGGGTCGAGGCCGCTGTCCTCTGCCAGGCCCCGCAGGCTGATCAGCACGTCCTCCGGCATCTCGATCCCTTCGGCGAGCGCCTTCTCCCGGCTTTCCCACTCCATCTCGCCGGGCAGGAAGATCTCCGCCCCCTCGGCGAGGTCGGCGCTCTTGATCTCCTCCGCCATCGCCGCCATGCGGCGGTGGAACTCGGCGGCCGGCATGATGGCGCCGACGTCGATGGCGAGGAAGGCGTGCCCCTGGTTCGACGGCTCCGGGTCGTCGTACGACACCCAGCTGTGGACGCCGCTCATCACCGCCGACCCGGTGAGCACCGCGGTGAGGATCTCGACGAACACCGCCAGGCCGTACCCCTTGTGCCCGGCCATCGGCAGCTGCGACCCCTTTTCGGGAAAGATCGACGGGTCCGTCGTCGGCACCCCCTCCTCGTCGACGAGCCAGGTGTCGGGGATGGGGCGCCCCTCGTTCCTGGCGGCGAAGATCTTGGTCGCCGCCACGGCGCTGGTGGCGATGTCGAGCATCACCGTGCGCTCGCCGCCGGTCGGCGCCGCCCAGGCGATCGGGTTGGTCCCGAGGATGCGGCTCTTGCCCCCCGGCACGGTCATGCAGGGCTCGACGTTGCACATCGACATGCCGAACATGCCGTGCTCGGCGATCATGTTGGCGTAGAACCCGGCGGCGCCGTAATGGCTGCTGCCGCGCACCCCGACGTAAGCCATGCCGGTCTCACCCGCCTTGGCGAGGGCGAGCTGGACGGCGCGGAAGGAAATCGCCGGGGGCATGCCGTCCCTGGCGTCGACGATGGCCCAGGAGGGCCCCTCGACGGCGACCTCCTCCCTGGCGCCCCCGTCGAGGCGGCCGCTGCGCGCGTTGATCATCAGGCCGCGGAGCTGCCGCGTGCCGTGGGTGAAGGTGCCCCAGGTGTCGGTCTTGACGAACACGTGGGCTGAAAGCTCGGCGTCCTCCCGGCTGATGCCGGCCCGGGTCATGGCGGCGACGCAGAACTTCTCGAGGTCTTCAGCTTGGATCCTGGTTGCCATTCGATGCTCCTGTGGATGCGGTATTCCGGTGCCGAAGCGAAGGCGGGAGAATCAGGGCCGCGGCTTCGGCGGGGTCAACTGACGGCGGGCAACCGTTCCGTTTTCTCGACCCCCCGCCCGGGTTCCCGTTTCTTTCAAACCCTCGCCCCGCCGGCAACAGGGAGACATGCAGGATGAAATACCCTTCCAGGGTTCCGCAGCGAACCTACTCCACCCGGCTGGAGGAACAGCTCCGGGAGCTGGAGACCGACGAGCTGGCCCTCCGCTTCGCCGAATCGCGGCGGCACCTTTCCTCCGACCGCTACCGCCCCGTCTACCACTACGTCAACCCGGAAGGCCCCTCGAACGACCCCAACGGCTTCTGCGTCTGGCAGGGACGGTTCCATCTCTTCTACCAGCAGTACCCGCCCGAAGACAAGCGCCAGCACTGGGGCCACGCCGTCAGCGAAGACCTCGTGTACTGGCGGGACCTGCCGATCGCCATCTATCCCGGCATCGAGGAGAAATGCTACAGCGGCAGCGCCCTCACCGAGGCCGACCGCGTCCTCGCCTGCTACCACGGCACCAGCGCCGGCACGATGATCGCCCAGGCCTCGGATCCCCTGCTCCTCAACTGGGAGAAGATCCCCGGAAACCCCGTCATCCCCGAGGACGGAACGGCCCCGCCCGGGGATCCCTACCGCATCGGCGACCCCTGTCTGTGGAAGGGGGAGAAAGGGTACTACTCCCTGTCGGGATCGCAGCAGGGCACCCGTCTGGTCGACTCGAAGCCGGCCGCCCACCTGTTCTTTTCAGAAGACCTGCGCAACTGGACCTACCGGGGCCCGTTCCTGGAAGGGGACGTCTTCACCACCGCCGGGGAGGACTGCGCCGTACCCTACTTCTGGCCCCTCGGCGACAAGCACATCCTCGTCTTCGGCAGCCACCAGCGGGGGTCGCAGTACCTGCTCGGCGACTGGGACGAAGAGGAAGGCAGGTTCAGGCCGTTCGCCCACGACCGGTTCTGTTTCGGCCCGATAAACAACGGCGGAACCAACGCCCCCACGGCCGCGCCGGACGGGGACGGCGGCGTCTACCTGATGCACATGCTCAGCTTCGGGCTGGACACCCGGGGCTGGAACGGCATGATGTCCCTGCCGACGCGGCTGCGCCTGGGGCCGGGCAACACCGTCACCAACGAGCCGGTGGCCGCGCTCGAATCGCTGCGCGCCGACCGCATGCGGATCGGTGAAACGGCACTGCCGGCGAATCGAGACGTGGCTCTCGAAGGGGTGCGGGGCAACGCTATGGAGCTCATCGCCCGGATCGACCCGAAGGATGCCCGGGAAGTCTGCATCGAGGTGCTGCGCTCTCCGGATGGAGAAGAGACCACGAGCATCCGCTTTCTCCGCAACGGCGGCCCGGTGAAGACCAAGGGGCCGGAAACCTGGCACGACGCCCTCGTGATCGACACCTGCCGCAGCTCGGTGCTGCCGGAGGTCCTCGCCCGTCCCCCGGAGACCGCCCTGTTCAAGCTCGAGGACGGCGAGATCCTGGAGCTGCGGATTTTCATCGACACGAGCATCCTCGAGGTCTTCGCCAACAACCGGCGCTACATGACCGTGCGCGTGCATCCGGGACGGGAGGACAGCCTCGGGGCCGCCATGCGCGCCCAGGGCAGCGATGCCGTCCTGCTTTCCCTCGACGCCTGGCGGATGAAGAACATCTGGGAAGGACAGTGACGTTGCCGGCGAATGCCGCGGAGACCCCGGCAGCCCCGGAGTCGCGCCGCCTCCGGCGACTTTTACGCTGCCCTTCCGCCGGGGATGCTGCAGAGATTCGGACAGCCCCGGACCTGCGCCCTCACCGGCATTTTGACGATACCCGAACCAGGGATTGATTGACGCCCCCCAACCGCCACTCTTCCCGAATCGAGAAGAACCTTGAGCTCCAGCCTTCCCAACATCCTGCTGATCATGTCCGACGAGCACGCCCCGTTCTACAGCTCGACCTACGGACACCCGCTGGTGCGCACCCCGGCGATGGACCGGCTGGCCGCCGAGGGGGTCACCTTCGACAACGCCTACTGCAACTCGCCGCTCTGCCTACCCTCGCGCATGTCGTTCATGACCGGCCGCTTCGCGCACCGGATCGGCGCCTGGGACAACGCCTCCCCCCTGCCCCCGGAAGAGGTGACCTGGGCCCATCTGCTGCGGGCGGCCGGGTACGACGCGGTGCTGTGCGGCAAGCAGCACTTCTGCGGACTCGACCAGCTGCACGGCTTCCGCGCCCAGCTGGCGCGGGACCTGCACGCCGAGGGGTGGACGGTGGACGGCGCCCCGCGCGGAGTGCCCGACTGGTCGCGGGGAACGCCGCCGGCAGCCAGACCCTGGCCCGCCCTCGAGGACGCCGGCCCCGGCAGGACCGAGGAGATCGAAGTCGACGACCTCGTCGAGGAGCGCGCCCTGCAATACCTGCGCGACCCGGAGCGCAGGCGGCAGCCCTGGATTCTGACCGCCTCCTTCATCGCCCCGCACTTCCCCTTCGTCGTGCCGCAGCGGTTCTGGGACATGTACCCCCTCGACGAAATCGACCTGCCGGTGATTCCGCCGGGCCATCTCGAAAACCAGCACCCCGTGTACCGGCGCATGCGCAGCCACTTCGGCTGCGTCGACTTCCCCGAGGAGCTGGTGCGCCGGGCGCGGGCCGGGTACTACGGACTGGTCAGCTACCTCGACGAGAAGATCGGCAACCTGCTGCGGGCCCTCGACGAGACCGGGCAGAGCGAGGATACCCTCGTCATCCACCTCAGCGACCACGGCGAGATGAACGGGGAGCACGGCATGTGGCGGAAGTCCAACTTCTACGAGGCATCTTCCCGGGTGCCGCTGCAGATCCGCTGGCCCGGGGAGATCGCTGCCGGAAGGCGCGTGCGCGAAGTCGTCTCTCTGGTCGACGTCGCCGCTACCATGGCGGACGCGGCCGGGGCCGCCGCCGAAGCCGACCTCGACGGGGACAGCCTGCTGCCGCTGATGAGGGGGGACGGATCCTGGAAGGACGAGGCATTCAGCGAGTACCTCGCCCACGGCGTCGCCGGCCCGATGGCGATGCTGCGGCGCGGGCGCTACAAGCTCAACTACAGCCTCGGGGATCCCCCCGAGCTCTACGACATCGAGGCCGACCCCGGCGAGTTCACCGACCTCGCCGCCGACCCCGCATTTGCCGGGGTGGCCGCGGAGCTGCAGGAGGACCTGCTGTCGCGCTGGGACCCGGTCGACCTCGACCGTCAGGTCCGCCGCAGCCAGGCCCGCCGCGGGCTGATAGAGCGGGTCCACAACCCCGCCGTCCTCGAGGACGTCCAGGAGCTCGGAAACCAGCGCATAGGGATACGCCGGTAGATCCCAGCGAGCGGGCGCCCCGGCGCCGGAAGTCCGTCCGCCTGTTGCGGGGGCGGCAGACCTGTGAATCCGGTCGACGTCGAGGCTTTTCGCGAGGCGATCAAGTCCTATGGCGGCTGCTCATCCTGGGGAAGCGGAGCCGATGGCGCCTGCGGACTACTCCAACTCCAGGGAGGCCTTGATCCGCCCCCAGGAAACCGACTCGACCGCGCTGTCTTCC
>JAPOZF010000271.1 GCA_026706165.1 Gemmatimonadota bacterium | reverse complement strand
GCCGCATCCACCGCTACGGTCAGAGGCACGACTGCCTGATCTTCAACTTCGTCGCCACCAACACCATCGAAGGGCGGGTGCTCCAGCGCCTGCTGGACAAGCTCCAGGAGATCCGCGACGCCCTCGATGACGACGCAGTGTTCAACGTGGTAGGGGAAGTCCTGCCCTCAGCCCACGTGGAGCGGGTGCTGCGGGAGTACTATGCAGGAGGGCTGGGCCATGCAGATCTCGAAGACCGACTCCTGAAGAACGTCGACGAGGGTCATTTCCGGGCCATCTGCCAGACGGCGCTGGAGGGATTGGCGGCAAAGAAGCTCAATCTCGACATGCTCATTGAGCGCCGCGCCCGGGCCCAGGAAAGGCGCCTCGTGCCCGAGACCATCGCGCGGTTCATCAAGGAGTGCGCCGATTACTCGTCCCTGACCCTGAAACCGGTGAGAAGATTTGCGCATACGTTCGACGCGGCTCGGGTGCCGCCCGGGCTGAAAAAGTACGAGCGCATGCCGGACTGGAAGCTTCCCGACCTGGCGGTTCGCTATCCGCGCCTTTCGACGGACCGCGAGACCGCGGAGAAAAACCATCTCGAATGGGTGACCCCGGGGCACCCGCTGTTCGAAGCCCTGCGCCGGTACAGTCTCGATCTCGGCCGGGACGCGTTTGCCCGGGGGGCATGCTTCCATTCGCTCGCCCACGAAGCTCCCGCCCGCCTCGACTTCTACAAGGCGAAGGTCGTCGACGGTCTCGGACAGGTCATCCACGAACGGCTGTTCACCGTGGAGCTGACCGATGGAGCCTTACCTTGCCTTCGCGAACCGGATATCCTCGGCAACCTGATACCCACCACCGTCCCCGAGGTTTTGCCGGCTGCGGCATCGCTTCCGAAAGCCACCGCCTGGCTGAACGAACATGCCCTGATCCCGTTCATCGAGGAGGTGCGCAAAGAGCGGTTTGATGAAGTGGACCGCATTGCCAAGCATGTCGAAATGGCCCTGAAGGAGGTGCTGCAACGGGCGGACGACGAGATCGGCCGGGTTGACGAAGAGGTGGAGGCAGGGGTTACCGGGGCCGAGGGCCGCCTGGCACTGGCCGAAAACCGCCATGCCGAGGTGCGGGAGCGTCGCGAGCGACGGCGGGAAGAGCTCAAGCGGCAGCGTGCCGTTACCCTCCAGGGAGTAGAGCGGCTCGCCAGCGCCCTCGTTCTTCCCCATCCCGAAAGCGACACCCTGGACGTCCGTAAATTACGTCCGCACCCCGAAACCGAAATGACCGCGATGCGGGTGGTCACCGAACACGAGACCGCGCAGGGCCGCCAGGTTGTGGACGTCCACGAGAAAGACCTCGGATACGACCTGACCAGTCTGGATCTACGGTCGGGAGAGCTGAGGCTCATCGAAGTGAAGGGTCTCGCCGCCGCCACCGGAAGCATCCTGCTGACGCCGAACGAACGCCGCGTGGCCGAGGACCGGCGGGAATGCTACTGGCTCTACGTGGTGACAAACTGCGCCAGCGATCCCGAGCTTCAGGACCCGATTGAAGATCCCGCGCGTTTCCCCTGGAGGGAGTTCACCAAGGTGGAACACTACTACCTGAGCGTGAATGCCCTGAAGCAACCGATGGAGATTCGGGATTCGCCACAGTAAGATCGAGCGATGAGTGACCTGAAGATCCGGCAACTGCGCCTGCGTAATTGGAAGAACTTTGCCAATGTCGAGGTTCCCATAGAGGACCGCGTGTTTCTCGTAGGGCCGAATGCATCGGGAAAATCCAATTTTCTCGATGTCTTCCGGTTCATGTATGACCTCGCATCTACGGGTGGCGGCTTTGAGGAAGCGGTTCGGCGGCGGGGCGGGGTAAGCGCAATCCGGTGCCTGGCAGCGCGCCGCAATCCCGCCATCGAGGTCCATGTCGAATTGCAGGAAGGAACCGAGGAGGGGGCTCGGTGGAAGTATGGGCTCGCCTTCTCCCAGGACAGTCAGCGCCGACCTCTGCTCCACGAAGAGCGTGTCCTCAAGGATGGCACTCTGCTGGTCGCCCGCCCCGACAGAGATGACAAAACTGATCGGGAGCGCTTGCGACAGACCCACCTCGAGCAGGTAAACGTCAACAAGCCATTCCGCTCCCTGGCCGGGTTCTTCACATCCATCCGCTACCTTCACCTGGTCCCCCAGCTTGTGCGCGAACCGGATCGTTCTGTGGGGCGAACGAACGATCCATTCGGCGGCGATTTCCTCGAGCAGGTAACAAAAACCCAGGAACGGACGCGCAATGCCCGGCTGAGGCGCATACAGAAAGCCCTCAGGATCGCGGTCCCGCAGCTTGAAGAGATCGATCTGTGGCGCGATGCACGGGGCACGCCGCACCTGCGGGGTAAGTACCAACACTGGCGCCCACAGGGGGCCTGGCAGACCGAAGAGCAATTCTCGGACGGGACGTTGAGGCTCATGGGGCTGCTCTGGTCCACCATGGAAAGGGATGGGCCGTTGCTCCTCGAAGAGCCTGAACTCTCGCTCCATCCGGAAATCGTGCGGCTATTACCCCAGATGCTTGCCCGGGTTCAGAGGAGAACCGGGCGTCAGATCTTTTTAAGCACCCACTCGCCCGACTTGCTGAGGGACGAGGGAATCGGGCTCGACGAAACGCTGCTGATCGTTCCTAAAACTGAAGGGGCCGATGTATTGCCGGCGGCATCCTTCCAGGAACTCCGCGTTTTGTTGGAGAGCGGTCTCCCGCTTGCCGATGCCGTAATGCCGAAAACCCGCCCGGAGCAAGTGGAGCAACTCTCCTTGTTCGAAGGATAGTGACGGTGGTTTTTGCCAAGGTTATCTCTGCGGCAGTGGAAGGCGCCGTCGATGAAGCAGTTGTGCGAAAGCTTGTCGACCTGGTGGGCGGACGAACCGGTGGCGTCTACGGAAAAAACGGCAGGCCCGCGCTGCGCCAGAGGATAGACGGCTACAACAATGCAGCTCGCCATTCACCATGGGTGGTGCTCGTCGATCTGGAAAACGAGGCCGATTGCGCCCCGCCCATCCGCGACGAGTGGGTGCCGGCGCCCGCTCCCAATCTTTGCTTCAGGGTGGTCGTGCGCGCAGTCGAGGCATGGCTAATGGCTGACCAACAGACTCTCGCCAGCTACCTGAGTGTCAGGCCGGCCAGGATTACTGAGGTGCCTGAGGGGGTGGATCATCCGAAAGATGAGATGGTAGCTCTGGCGCGCCAATCGCGCCGCAAGGACATCCTCCAGGACATGGTACCACGAGAAAGGAGCGGCAGGCGGGTGGGTCCGGCGTACTCATCCAGGCTCATCGAGTACGTTCAGGAACACTGGAGACCCGAAGTGGCAGCGAGGCGCTCCGAGAGCCTTCAGCGTGCCATCCGTTGTCTGCGAAGACTCGTCGATACAAACAGGGAAAAGGTGTAACCCAATGCACGAAGTGAGATCGATTCAGGACCTGTTGGCCCAGATAGGCCGCGGGGAAATCCTGCTTCCGGAGTTTCAGCGGGGCTACGTCTGGAACCGGGATCAGGTCCGGGGACTGATGCAGTCCCTCTATCGAAAGCACCCCACCGGACACCTGCTGATCTGGCGCACCTACAAGCCCTCCCTGGTTCGGGGCACAGAGCCCCCGGCTGACGGGCACTCCCTGTTGCTGCTCGACGGGCAGCAGCGTCTGACCACCCTCTACGTCCTGTTCAGGGGAGAGGCGCCGCTGTTCTACGAAGGCGAATCTCTGTTCTTCGACCTGTATTTCAACATCCAGACCGAGGAGTTCAGGTTCTGGCAGAAGTTGCGCATGGAGAACAACCTTCACGAAGGGTTGACCGGGCTGTTGGAGCGGCTCGACACCCTCGACGACGAACGGCGCGCCCTCATTCAGCAGAACCTTTCCCGTCTCAGCCGCCTCGACCAAGTCCGCGGCTACACCTACACAGTGGATCAAGTGTCGGGCGACGAGTTCAGCGTTGAAGAGGTCGTGGACATTTTCAACCGGGTCAACAGCAGGGGCACACCACTCACCAGAGCGGACCTCGCACTGGCACACGTCTGCAGCATCTGGCCGGAGGCACGGGCGGAACTGCGAGACTTCAGCAAGGAGATGGGAAAGCTCGGTTTCGGTGTGGACCTCAACTTCCTTGTGCGCTGCCTGGCAGGAGTGGCCAACGGCTCGATAGTGGTCGAGGGCCCCTTCCTGAGGACCCCGGCGGAGACCTTGAAGTCCGCATGGGAAAGGATGCAGCCGGCGTTCGAGCACCTCGTGGGGATCCTGCGGCACGAGACCTTCATCGCCGGCCTCGACGACCTGCCGACCAACAACGTCCTCATTCCGGCAACCATCTATCTGGTGGGGCAGGGTGGGCGTTTTCCGACCGACGCCATCAAGCGACGCTTCATCCGGTGGCTTCACCTCGCCGGTCTGTGGGCGCGCTATTCGGGGGCCAGCGAAACCAAGCTCCAGCAGGACGTCGCACTGGTTGCAGGACGCGACCTCGATCCGACTCACGAGCTCGAGGCTGCCATCCTGCGGGAACGGGGCCGCGTCACCTTGGAGGGGTCCGATCTCGACCGGGCGCGCATCAACTCAGCGGTGGCGTTGCTCAGCCGCGTCGTCGCCCGCGCGCGTGACGCAAGGGACTGGTTCACCGGCATCCGCATCTACGACCCTGCGATTGGGAGGAGCGAAGGGGAGGAGCGCCAACTCATCTTTTCAAGAAACCTGTTGAAAGCGTCGGGATTCAATGACCAGGAGCGGACCAGAGCGGTGGCCAACCGCGTCTTCCTGGGGCAGAAACCGCCTCAGCAGTACCGGAACACCTCGCCGGAGGAGTATCTGCCGGAAGTGCAGGAGAATCAGCCGGGGGCCTTGCAGGCGCAGTCGGTGCCCATGGACCGGGAGCTCTGGAAGCCGGAACGCTTCCTCGATTTCCTGGCCGCTCGCCGGCGCCTGTTGGCGGATGCGATGAACGAATTCATTGCAAGCTGGATCCCCGAGGTCGAGCCCGGGGCCGTTGACGAGGATGGCGTTCGGCGGCTGATGTCAGAGGACGAGGGTGAAAACCTGGAGTTCAAATCGAGCCTCCGCTGGGACCTGAGGGAAGAGCGAACCAGCAAGGATGTCGAACACATGGTCGTCAAGGCACTGGCAGGGTTTCTGAACGGGCAGGGTGGAACGCTTCTGATCGGAGTCGATGACGCCGGCGGAGCTGTTGGACTCGGTGCCGACTACCGCTCGCTCAAGAGGCGTGACCGGGACGGTGTCGAGAAACGGCCCCGGGACGTATTCGAGCTGCATCTGCAAGGACTTATCGTCCGTTACCTTGGGGAAGCGGCATATTCGGCGTACCTGACCGTAAACTTTCACGAGATCGATGGCGAGGACATCTGCCAGATCACGATCGAACCAAGCGATCATGCGATCTACGTGGACCACAAGAACGAAGCCATCTTCTATTTACGTACCGGGAACGGGACAAGGGCGCTTCCGGTGGACGAAGCCGTCAAGTACGTGCAAAGCCGCTGGGGTGGGTTGGT
>JAPOZF010000774.1 GCA_026706165.1 Gemmatimonadota bacterium | reverse complement strand
CGGGGATGGGGAACACGCGGTCGCCGGTGTGGGCTCCGGCCGGGACGGCCAGCCCCATGAGCAGGACCACAGCGGCGAAATATCCATTCTTCATCGGTTGCCTCCTCCGTTTCAAACGCATGTGCGACCCCTGACTCTCGGGTGTGTTAAGAAACAAACAAGGCGGTTTGGCAAAATACAGAAGAAAGAATCCAGATCCCGGGCTGTTCTGGGGGCAAGTCGCGTATTCAGTTGAACAGGTTGCCCGCCCTATCCTGCCGCCCGGGCCATGACCACACCCGTAGGCTTCGGCGCCCCGGCGCCGTTCCCGGCCGGGGTCAGCCTCCCGGTTCCGGAATCGATCCGCCACACCGCGACGCTGTCGCTCTCGTAGTTCGCCGCCAGCATGAACCGCCCCGCCGGGTCGGTCTCGAGGTTCCACGGCCAGCCCCCCTGCGCCGGCTCGTGGGCGGCGAAGGTCAGCAGCCCGCTCTCCCTGTCGACGGCGAACACGGCGATGCTGTCGTGGCCGCGGTTGGTGGAGTAGAGGAAGTCGCCCGGCGGCGGAATGCTGAGGTCCGCGGCGTAGTTCTCGCCGGTGAAATCCTCCGGCAGGGTGCTGATCGTCTGGCGTTCGCTCAGCCCGCCGCTGTCCGCGTCGTGGTCGAACAGGGTGAGGGTGCCGTCGAGCTCGTTCAGCAGGTAGGCCCGCGCTCCGTCCGGGTGGAATGCGAAGTGCCGCGGCCCGGCTCCGGGAGCGGTCTCGACCCAGGGCCGGGCCGCCGGCTTCAGCTTCCCGGCGCCGGCGTCGAAGGCGTAGATCATGTGCCTGTCGATGCCGAGGTCGGCGGCGTAGGCGAAGCGCTCGGCCGGGTCGAGGACGATTGAGTGAACGTGCGGTCCCTCCTGGCGCTCCTCGTTGACGCTGGAGCCGCTGTGCTGCACGACGTCGGTGGCCGCCCCGAGGCGCCCGTCCTCGGCGACCGGCAGCACGGCGACGCTGCCGGAGTTGTAGTTGCCGACCAGCAGATGGCGCTGCGCGCGGTCGAGCGCGAGGTAGCAGGGGAAGGCGCCGTGGGCGCGCTCGGTGTTGAGCAGGGTCAGCTCTCCGGACCGCTCGATGACGTACGCCGCGACCTCTCCCTCGGTGAAGTCTCCTTCCTCCCCGTTCCGCGAGACCGTGGCGTAGAGGAGCTTCCCGGTCCGGTCCACCAGGAGAAAGAAGGGGTTGTGGGCAGGGGTGGTTCCGGCGGGCTCGAGGGCCCCGGTCTCGAGGTCCATGCGATAGCGGAAGATGCCGTCGTCGCCGTTGGTGTAGGTGCCGGCGTATACGAAAGCGGTGCCGCGGGTTTCGGCGGTCATGTCGTCATCCTCGGTTCGAGTTGAGTGGGGGGATTGCGCGGGCCCGGCAAGTGAGTAGGACTCAAAACCTGACGGCGTCCGGCCCCGGTCCTCCTCTTATGAAAAGGGAAGCCTGGGCGGCCGGCTGCTGTTGCCCGGCCTCGCCCGCGGGGCGACTTTCCCCGGCCGTTTAGCGTATGCAACCTGCAGCGAAAGGCGCAACACCAAAGGGAGACCAATGGCGACGAAGAAAGTGCTGTTGAGCAAGATTTTCAGGAACGACGGGTTCGCTTCCGACACCCGCCGGCGGGGACTGGAGAAGCTCGGCGAGCTCGCCGAGCTCGAGGATTACACCGGCGACCTCACCGCCGACAAGGTCGACGGGGTGATCGGGGTGATCGCCGATTCCGCCCTCGTGCACCGGGAGTTCTACGAGCAGGGGGAGGACCTGCGCCTGATCGCGCGCTGGGGGGTCGGCTACGACAAGGTGCAGATCGACGTCGCCACCGAGCTCGGGGTCGCGGTGACCGTCTCTCCCGTGCACATGGATACCGTGGCCGAGTACGCGATCGCCCAGTGGATGGCGACCCTCAAGCGCACCTACACCCTGAACCAACTGTCTCACGGCGGCGACTTCTCGATCATCCGGACCTTCGAGGCGCAGGGATCGACTCTCGGGCTCTACGGGTTCGGCCGCATCGGGCAGCAGGTAGCCCTGCGCGCCAAGCCGCTGCTCGGGGACAGCGGGAGGCTGCTGGTTTACGACATCCGTCCGGACATCGGCGACCTCGCCGCGCAGTTCGGCGCCGAGGCGGTGGAGGAGCCGCGGCGGCTGTTCGAGGAGTGCGACACCGTGTCCCTCCACGTCGCCGGCGACGACTGCATCGTCACCTGGGACCTGCTCTGCGCGATGCAGCCCCACGCCTCGCTCATCAACCCGTCGCGGGGGAACCTCGTCGACGACGAGGCCGTGAACCGGGCGGTCAGCGAGGAGAAGCTGTTCTACTACGTGGTGGACGACCCCGTAAACGGCCCGCGCGAGCGCCACAAGGACCACCCGCGCATCATCTGCACCAACCACAACGGCGGCATCACCGTCGAATCGGTGGGGCGTCTCGACTCCATGACCTTCTCGCAGATAACAGACGCCATCGCCGGCAGGCGGCCGCGGCACCTGCTCAACACCGGGGTGCTCGGGCACGAGCGCATCAGGGCCTGGATGAAGTCGGCGGAAGAGCCTGCCTGAGCCGGCCGGATTGACGCGGATTCGGCGGCTGGCCCCCGGCGCGGAGCCTCAGGGTGAACGTCACCGGCTCGCTCCCCGGGTCGAGCTGGTTCCCCGCCTCGTCGAAGGCCGGCTCGACCACCCGCAGCCAGACCGACCCGTCAGCCAGCACGTCGAGGAGGATGAAGCCGGGGTGCTCGTGGGCGAACAGCGTCCGCGGCCGGTCTCCGACGGGGCGCATCTTCACCGCCGACCCGGCGCCGCTGATCAGGAGGTAGTCGGCGAACTCCCCTCCCTCCATCACCTGCAGGTTGTGGTCGTGCCCCGCCGCGTAGGCGAGCGGTTTGAGCAGCCTTCCCCCGGCGTCCCGCGCCCGCGAGGCGCGCCGGAGGTCCTCCTTCAACTCCCGGTAGGCCGGCGCGAAGATGTCCTGCCCGGTCCCCAGCGGCGTGAACCTCCGCCCCAGGGGATAGAGCATGGGCGCCGGGATCAGCCAGGCCCACGGGGCATCGGTGGCCCGGGTCGCCGGAAACAGGAAGTCGCGCCAGTCGAAGAACCCGCCGTGGTTGCCGGCGGACTCAAGCGGGTGGTGGGCGAGCACGACCACCGGCAGGTCCGTCGTCAGGCAGCGCACGAGCCCGGCGACGATCCGGTCCCGGTCGGCGTCCGGCTTCCGCCCCTCGTGCAGCCACCACTGCGAGTCGACGGCGACGAGCCGCAGCACGGCGCCGGCGGAGTCGGGCAGGTCGATCTTCACCGGCCCCGGGCGGCCGTCCCGTGGCAGGAAGCTCCCCGGCGACAGGCGGCGCTCGACGTACTCCTGCTGCGCCTTCAGCGCCGCCAGCCCCGCTTGCGAGCCTCCTGCCCAGTCGTGGTTTCCCGGGATGAACAGCCCCCGCGGCCCGGGCGACCCCTCGAGGGTCTCCAGCTGGCGCTCGATGCGGCGCTCCTCGTCGCGGCGGTCCGCCCCCGAGAAGCCGTCCTCGTAGACGTTGTCTCCCAGGAAGGCGACCAGGGTGCGATCCGGGTCCCGGCCCCCCCACGCCTTCAGGGTCGCCAGCACCGGTTCCCGGGGACCCGGGGCGCCGGCGTCGCCGATCAGGATCACGCGGAAAGCGAGGTCCTCTGCGGGCAGGGCAGGGCCGGCGGCCCCGCTGGCGACGTCGGCCCGGTAGTACGGGGCGGTGTGGCTGCACCCCGCCAACGCCGCGGCGAGAGCGGCTGCGGTCAGAAGAAGGGGAGGCGGCAGGATCATGGGCGGACCTGAAGATGAAAAGGCGTATCGGAGTTCATGATTCCTCTTCAGTTTGCGAATCTCCGCGGCGATCCGTCAAAAAACCGGCGTGCCGGGCCGTTTTTTCCGTTGACACGGCCTCATCGGAATACTAAACATATGTGCAGTTATTTCGTCAATCGACCGTCACCGGCCGGTCTCCCCTCTTCCCGTCCGTCCGACTCAAGTGACCTACGCTCCCCTTCATTGTCACTCGATGTTCTCCTTCCACGCCGGCGTTCCCGCCGTCGGGGAAATCGTGGAGAGAGCCGGCGATCTGGGACTGCCGGCCGTGGCGCTCACCGACACCGACCGCATGAGCGGCCTGATCCTGCACTACCTTGAGTGCCGGAAGGCGGGGATCAGGCCGCTGCTCGGGGTCGAGCTGACCGAGCCGGACCCCGGTGAGCGGGAGGCGGTTCGCCGCGGCGGGGCCTCCGGCGTTCCGGTCCCGGCGCACCGGGCGCGCGGCGCCGCGGGCAGGACGCAGTGCCCCAAGGTCCTGCTGCTGGCCCGGAACGCGGAAGGGTACGGCGACCTCTGCCGGATCGTCACCGACCGCCACCTCGCCGCCGCGGACTTCAGCTTCGCCCGCACCTTCGCGCGCGAGTGGCCGAACCTGTTTCTGCTGACTGCCGACCCCGGGCTGCTGCAGCTTCTGGCGGCGGGGCCGGACCGCGGCCGCCTCTTCGGAGAGCTGGTCCGCAACTCGGCCTTCACACGGGCGCGCAGCGCCGCGCTCGCCGCCGCCGCCGGCTCCCTGGGCCTGCCGCTGGCGGCGTCGAACGACAGCTTCTTCCTCGACCCCGGCGACTGGCAGGTCCACCGCGTGCTCACCGCGGTCGGCCTCAACTCGACCCTGTCGCGGCTCCGCCCCGGAGAGGCGGCCCCGCGCGCCGCGTTGCTCGCCTCGCCGGGGCGCATGGAGGAGCTGTTCGCCGACTGCCCCGAGGCCCTGGCCAACACGCGCGAGATCGCCGCCGCCTGCGACGTCGAGCTCGAGCTCAACCAGTGGATCATGCCGCGCGCCGCGGTGCCTCCCGGGCACACCCCGGAAAGCCGCCTGGCCGCGCTCGCCGCCGCCGGCCTCGAGGCCAACTACGGCGGCCGCTCCGCGGCGCTCCGCGAAAGGGCGCGGCAGCTGCAGGCGATGGAGCTCGGGGTGATCTCCAGGCTCGGGTACGCCTCCTATTTCCTGATTGTCAAGGAGATCCGCGACTGGGCCAACGAGCGCTTCCGCGGCGGCTACCGCCGGCCCGCGGACTGCACCATCCTGCGCGGCAGCGCCGCCAACTCGATCACCTTCTATAACATCGGGGTCAGCGACCTCGACCCGATCCGCTACGACCTCTACTTCCAGCGCTTCCTCAACGAGGACCGGGCCTCGCCTCCCGACGCCGACCTCGACTTCGGCTGGGACGAACGCGAGCTGGTGTACGATTTCATGGTCGACCGCTGGGGAGCGGAGCGCGTCGCCGTCACCGGCACGACCATCCACTTCCGCGCCCGCGCCGCCTTCCGCGAGACCGCCAAGGTGTTCGGCTACACCGACGACCAGGTCACCGCCATTCTCGAGAGCCGCAAGACGCGGACGCAGCGCATCGAGGACGGCGAGATAGCGATGCTTTGGAGGCTGGCGCGGCGCCTCGAGGGGAAACCGCGCTACATGGGGCAGCATCCCGGCGGGGTGCTGATCGCTAACGGTCCGATCAGCC
>JAPOZF010000272.1 GCA_026706165.1 Gemmatimonadota bacterium | reverse complement strand
CTCGCCGCGGCTGCGCCGCTTCGGGTCGCTGCGGGACGTGGAGAGCGAGCGCCACTCCGTTTCTTGACCCCCTTCCTCCCTGCCGCGAGAATTGTAGGCCGCCAGTATAGCCACCTGACTTCCAGCCTGGTCCCACATGAAAATCACCGGCGTTCAGACCGTGCGCGTGCCTGCCCTCCGGCACGCAGAGCTGGGGTACCTCGTGCTCGTCCATACCGACGAGGGCATAACCGGACTGGGGGAGGTCGCCTCCGACTGCCACCGCGACACCGTGGCGCACGCGATCGGCCAGATGGACCTCGTCGGGCGCGACCCGGGCCGCATCGAGGCCTTCTGGCTGTCGTTCGGGGTCCGCGACACCTTCTGGCGCGGCGGACCGATCTGGTACTCCGCGGTGAGCGCCGTCGAGCAGGCCCTGTGGGACATCAAGGGCAGGCAGCTCGGCGTGCCGGTTTACGAGCTGCTCGGAGGACGGGTGCGCGACCGCATCAAGCTGTACACCCACACCCGTTTCGGCGACACGTGCCCCGGCGATTTCGCCGCTTCGGCGGCCGAGGCCATGGCCGCGGGTTTCCCGGCGGTCAAGTTCGATCCCCTCGGCAATGCCCATCAGTCCATGAGCCCGCAGGAGATGCGCCTCGCCGTCGACCGCGTGCGCGCCACCCGCGAGGCGATCGGTCCCGACGCCGGCCTGCTTATCGAGGGGCACGGCCGCCTGAGTCCCAATATGGCGATCCGCATCGCCCACCGTTTCGAGGAGTTCGATCCCTTCTTCTTCGAGGAGCCGGTAGCGCCGGAGAACGTCGATGAGATGGCAAAGGTGGCCGCCTCGGTGAACGTTCCGATCGCCACAGGCGAGCGGCTCTACACCCGCTGGGGATTCCGCGACCTGCTGGAAAAACAGGCCGCCGACTACATTCAGCCCGATCTCTGCCACTGCGGCGGCTTTGCCGAGGGGCGCAAGATCGCAGCCATGGCCGAGACCTACCACGTGCGCGTGCTTCCCCACAATCCCAACGGTCCCATCTCGACCCTGGTCGGCCTGCACCTCGGGGCCTGCACCCCCAACTTCGAAATGCTCGAATACCCGCGCCGTCCCGACGACGTGGTGCCGCTGCTGAAAGGCGTGCCGGAACCATCCGGCGGACACATCGACGTGCCGGAGGGACCGGGCTGGGGTGTCGAGGTCGACGAAGGGGTGCTCGCCGACCTCGTGGAACGCCGGGGAGGGGACCGCGGCGATGCCTGATACCTGCAACGCCGCCATCGTCGGTCTCGGGTTCATCGGCGGAGGCGACCAGGTTTCGGGGGACGCCCTCGGCCAGCGCGTGGAGGATCTCGACGGCACCCACTTCAGCGCCCTTTCGCAGCATCCCGGAATCGAGCTGGTCGCCGGCAGCAGCCGCGACGAGGGCCGGCGGCAGCGCTTCGCCGAACGCTCCGGGGGCTGCCGCACCTACGCCGACTGGCGCGAGCTCCTCGACCGGGAGCGGATCGACATCGCCAGCGTCGCCACCTACGCCCCGCAGCACGCCGAGGTCGCCATCGCCTGCGCCCGGTCCGGGGTAAAGGCCGTCTACTGCGAAAAACCGGTTGCCCGGACCATGGCCGACGCCGAGGCGATGCTCGAGGCCTGCGCGGCTTCCGGGACGCTGCTGGTCGTCAACCACAACCGCCGCTTCACCGCCGACTTCCGCGCATTGCGGGACCGCATCGCCGGCGGTGATCTCGGGGATCTCACTTCGATCTCGGTGCAATGGGCGTCAGGCAGGCTGGGAAACGTCGGCACCCACGTGTTGGACGCCGTGCGCATGCTCTCAGGCCGCAGGGTCGAAGCCGTGTCCGGCACCCTGGATCTCGCCGGCAAGCCGGACTGCCGCGGTCCTGCCTTCAGCGATCCGGGAGGCTGGGGCCTGCTCCGCCTCGAAGGAGGGGTGATCGTCACCGTCGACGCCGCCGATTACGCAACCATCCCGATGCGCTTCTGCTTCAACGGCACCAGGGCCAGGGCGGTCTGCGAGTCCGAAAGAATTACACTCGATTTCTCCGACGGCGGCAGTGAGCGCCTCACCTCCGGACCGCAGAGATCCTCCATGGACGTCGCCGTGGGGGAGATCGTCGACTGGCTCGACGGCAAGGGCCCCTTTCCCTACGACCCGCAGGAGGCGGTCGACACCCTCGAAACCATCGTCGCCTTCCACGCCTCCCACCGCCGCGACGCCGCCTGGACGGCGCTGCCCCTGCGGGGAGCCGACCGCGAGATCGAAGTCAACAGCGGCTGAAGCGCCCGCCCTCAGCCAGCGGGTCCACTGCCGGAGAGGGGGGCCGCCTTGCCCCGCCGCAAGGGCTCGGCGCATCCGGGTCCAGTCAATCAGAAAGGGATAACCGCATGTTCGGAAGAATCACCAACGGGCACGGGGAAGAGATCGACTATACCTGTCACGATGCCGGCGGCGACCGCCTCGCCGTACTGGGACACGGGGTTACAGGAAACAAGGACCGCCCCTTCGTGACCGCCCTCGCCGAAGGCCTGGCCGCGGCCGGCGTTTCGGCGCTGCGCCTTTCGTTTTCCGGAAACGGGAGTTCCGGGGGCCGCTTTCAGGACTGCACGATCAGCAAGGAAGTCGCCGACCTGGGAGCCGTCCTCGACGCCGTCGGGGACCGCCGCGCCGGCTACATCGGCCACAGCATGGGGGGAGCGGTGGGCGTCATCCGCGCCAGCGAGGACGAACGCCTGCGCTGGCTGGTTTCGCTTGCCGGCATGGTTCACACCGAAGCGTTCGCGCGCCGCGAGTTCGGCGGCGTCGTTCCCGGCTCCGGGTTCATGTGGGAGGAAGAGGACTGCCCCCTGTCGCAGGTCTTCATGGACGACATGGCCGCCATCTCCAGCGTCGTCGACCGCGGGGCTGCGATCGGCGTCCCCTGGCTTCTGGTCCACGGCAGCGAGGACGACGTCGTGCCGCCGGAGGATTCCCGCGACATAGTTGCCCGGGCCGAAAAAACAACCCCCCGCCTCGTCGAGATCGAGGGAGCCGACCACGTCTTCAGCGACGGGGCCGCCGCGGCCATGGTCGCGGCGGTGGTCGAGTGGGTTCAGGAGTCGGCGGGATAAACCTGCGACGGGTCGGCGACCCATCTCTCGGTGCCGTTTTCGGCCACCAGCACCCCGTCCGACAGGGGAGTGAGGCAGCCGCCCGTCTTCACGAACAGGTACTGATCCTTCCGGTACTCGGCGACGCCCACCTCCAGCACGTCGCGCGCCCGCAGCAGGCGGCAGACGGCGTTGCCCACCCTTCCCTTCCTCACAAGTCCCCGTCCTTCGAGCAGGCGCCCGAACTTGTTGAAGTCGTTGCCCGGGAATCCCTTCTTCGGGCTGTAGACGCTGGTCGGCAGGCTCCCGCGGCTGCCGTCGGCCTCGACGACCTGGGCCTCGACCGGAACCCACTGGCGGTACGGCACCTGCACCATCTGCTCGACGACGTGAAACTGGGTGCAGCGGGTGTACGGCACCCCGAGCAGCAGGATGTCGGCGTCGAGCTCGAACAGCTGCCAGAAGGGGCCGTCGGCCGCCCACGCGGAGGCGCCGTGGCGGCAGGTGAGCTCTTCGCTCCGAGGACCCGCGGCGGCGACGGAATGGAGGTAGTGGCGGCTGCGCCTGGCCTCCGGAAGGGAGCGCACCTCCTCGGAAACCGCACCCATCTGCGAACGCTCCCGCCGCGGATCGAAAACCGGGCCGCCCGGATGGGAGAAGGTAAACGCCGGCACCGCCAGGGTGCCGGCGGCCCCGAGGACCTCGCGGATCGCCGCAACCGCTTCGGACGCTCCGCCGGCGACCGTGCCGATGCTGCTCAGCGAGCTGTGCACGAACAGCACCGAGCCCCTGCGCACCCCTGTTTCGCCGAGCGCGGCGGCGATCTGTTGTCGCGTCATCCCCGTCATCGTATGATGTAGCCCGTTCCGGCCGGCCCATGGGAGCGCCCGTCCAACTCCCCGCCTGCCTGTTGTTGCAGCCCCCGTTCCGGCGGCCCCGGGCTGCCCGAAAACAAAACTGGAGCACTCATGGACAAGCAGTACCGGGTGGGAATCGTCGGCTGCGGCGGCATGGGCCGCTCGCATGCCCAGGCGTTCGCCGACCTCGAAGAGACGGTTGTAGTCGCGGCCTCGGACATCGACGCGGCCGCGGCGCAGGCACTTGCGGAAGCGCATTCAATCCCCGCCCTCTACGACGACTACCGGGAGATGCTCGAGAAGGAGGATCTCGACATCGTCAGCGTGCCGACCTGGCAGGGGGTACGCGCCGAGATAACCGTTGCCGCCGCCCGCAGCGGCGTCAAGGCGGTGATCGGCGAGAAACCGATGGCGGATTGTCTCGGCGGGGCCGACGACATGATTGAAGCCTGCGACCGGCACGGCGTCAAACTCGCCATCGGACACCACGGCCGTTTCACCCCGACCCTGAACGAGATTCGCCGGCTGGTTGCCGAAGGCGCCATCGGCGAGCCGACGATGCTGTACCACCGCGCCAAGCCGAATGCCGGGCTGCTCAACACCGGCACCCATGCCGTCGACAGCTGGCGCTACATGCTTGGCGATCCGGAAACCGAGTGGGTCATCGGGAATTTCTCGCGCACCACCGACCGCTGGGAACGGCGTAGCCCCTGCGAAGACCAGTGCATGGGCTTGGTCTGTTTTGCCGGCGGAGCCCGCGCGGTGTATGAAGGGGACCTTCCGGAACCGGCGGCAGGGATGCCGGTGATTTCGGGCACCGAGGGCCAGATCCGCACCGAAAACCAGGGCCCGATTCCGTCGGGACGGATCTTTCTGCAGCGCCTGAATCACGCCTCGTGGATCGAGATCGAGCCATCCCCTGTGCGGACGACGCAGTACCGGGAGCTGATCGCCTGGATCGAGGGAAAGGCGGCCGACCACCGCGGCAACGGCCTCCAGGGGCGGGCAACGCTGGAGATCCTGATGGGGATCTTCGAATCGCTGCGCACGAGGAACGTGGTGACCATGCCTTTGCAGACCCGCGATTGCCCGCTCGACCTGATGATCGCCGACGGCAGCCTGCCGGTGCTGGCGGAGGGGCGTTACGACCTGCGCCGGCCTTTCCCCGAAGAGCTGGAACGCCGCAAAAAAGAGGCGGCGGCGGGGAGTTGACTGTGAGTAATACCGTGTACCCGATGCCCGGCCCGGTCGCCAGGGAGGGCACCTTCGCAGGACCGGTGGCGTTTTCGAACGCGGTCCGCGCCGGCAGGGGGAATCTGCTGTTCGTGTCGGGGCAGCTGGCCTTCGACGACGACATGAACATCGTCGGCGCAGGCGACATGCGCGCGCAGACGAGACAGGTGCTGCTCAACATCGGCAAGGCGTTGACAGCGGGAGGGGCGACCTTCGACGACGTGGTGCGCGTTCAGGTTTTCGTCACCGATCTCAGCGACTTCCGCGCCATTCACGAGGTGCGCCTGGAGTTCTTCGACCGCTGCCGGCTGCCTGCCTCGACCCTGGTGCGGGTTGCCGGGCTCGCCCACGAGGACGCCATGA
>JAPOZF010000470.1 GCA_026706165.1 Gemmatimonadota bacterium | reverse complement strand
GGTGGACGCGCCGCCGCCACGAGGGATTCACGTATCATTCAACCCTGTCGCTGTCTGGAGACCAATTCGAGCCCGGCGTGGGCTTCGAACGGCGTCGAGGCTATCTATTCCTCGAGAACGAATTGCGATACCAGTGGTTCATGGACAAGAAATCGGCTCTGCGTCAGAAATCGGTTGCGTTCGAAAAGAATGTGTTTTGGGGGAAGGATTCGGACCGGGTTGATTCAGCGTACTTGAACCCCTCCATGTTTTTCGAAACAAAACGAGGCGCGACCTTCTGGATTCATACTGAACATCGGTACGAGAATGTTCCGGAGACGTTCTCCATCGCACACGAAGTCAATGTGAACAGCGGCAGCTACCGGTTCAGTTCGCTTGGAGCTGGATTCCGGGCTTCCCGGGCAAATATGCTCAGGCCTCGCGGATGGATAAGTCTGGGGCAACTATACGATGGTCGAAAACTGACAATTGGTTGCGGTCCACAATGGACGGGCTCAAGACACCTTCACGTTCGCCCGAACTACGAATTCAACCGGATCCGTTTTCACCACCGCGGCGAGGGGTTTTCTTCACACATCCTGCGAGTGAGGCTGGAAGGGGCAATCAACCGCAAGGTGTCTGCGACAGGGTTTTTTCAGTACAGCAACATCGTCGATTTCGTCGGAATCAACGCCCGTCTTCGCTACCACTTCAAAGAGGGCAATGACCTCTGGCTTGTTTACGACGAGGACCTGAATACAGACCGCCGTCTTCCAGATGAGACTTTCCTGCCGAGGAGCGCCAGGCGGGCGCTTTTCATGAAATTTTCCTGCACGGTTCTCCCGTAGCAGTCCCCGGGACTACTCCATCCCGAGGGCGGCCTTGATCCCGCCCACCAGGTCGTACCACTCGTCTATCGATCCATCGTCGAGCAGGATCTCTTCCAGCATCTCATCAATCAGCTCGGGGATGGGGAACACGCGGTCGCCGGTGTGGGCTCCGGCCGGGACGGCCAGCCCACGTGAGCAGGACCAGGGCGGCGAAATATCCATTCTTCACTGTTGTCTCCCCCGTTTCAGATATCTGTTCGTCTTCCTGATTCCGTGGAAATACAGTGAGGTGAACAAAGCGCCCGAAGCACTGTCTCGGAAGGCCCCATGGTATGCTGAACAGGGCTTGCGTGTCCCCGGAGGGATTGATATGATTTTGCAAATACGGTTTTCATACTGAGGCCACATGCGAATTTCTGAACGAGGACAAATCACCATTCCCAAGCGACTGAGAGACCGCTTCGGAATGAATCCCGACGTCGAAGTCGAGATCACGCCGACAGAGCACGGCCTGCTCATTCAGAAACGGACCGCAGCGAGGCACCCTGTGGAGCGCGTGTACGCCATCCTGGGCAGCGGCGAAAGCACCGACGACTACATCGAAGAAATCCGCGGGAGATGATCACCGCCGTCGATACGAGCGTCCTGTTGGACGTTTTTCTCCCCGACGAGCGTCACGGCCCCCGGTCGAAGGAATTGCTGCGGAACGCCTATGACAGGGGGGCCATTTTCATCTGTGAGGTGGTCTATGCGGAACTCGTTCCCGCGTTCGATGACCGGGCAAAGCTCGACGGAGCGCTGCGGGAGATCAGCGCTGCCATTTCACCCATCGATACCGATATTGCTTTCGAAGCCGGGCGGCGCTGGTCTCGCTACCGGCAGGCCGGCGGGTCCAGGAATCGGATAATCACCGATTTTCTGATCGGCGCCCACGCGGTTGTAAAAGCCGAAACTTTTCTCACCCGGGACCGCGGCTTCTACTCGACCTGCTTTCCGGAACTGCATGGAGGGTGAGGTTCCCACCCCACCCTCTGTGGGCGTCTCCACCGCAGGGCCATCCAGGCGCCAGCAGGCCACCGCGACAACGCCCCGCTCCTCAGTCAGCTTGCAACTCCCTGAGCCCTGGGAGCCGTCGGCTGGCAGTCACCTGGAGTCCGGCACACCGGATTCCCCGCTGCGGTCGATCCGCGCCTTGACCGCCCCCCAGGCCATGGCGCGAATCGCGCTGGCCGCCTCCGCGGAAATCCAGGCCGGGTAGATCGCGTCCGTCGAGGTCTGAGTCAGGTTGACGGGGTTCGAGCCGTCCGCTTCCATCACGTAGATGTCGTAGTCCCCGTCCCGGTTCGAGGCGAAGGCGATCTGCGTCCCGTCCGGGGACCAGGCCGGCCAGTAGTCGGCGTGCCCCTCGTTGCGGGTGATGTCGACCGGGTCCGAGCCGTCGGCATTCATCGTGAAGATTTCGATGTCCCCCCCGTTGCGGCGCGAGGTGAAGGCGAGCGACGCGCCGTCGGGAGACCAGGCGGGGCGCGAGTCGGCGGCCGGATCGTTGGTCAGGTTGACGGGGTTGGAGCCGTCGGGGTCCACCGTGTATACCTCGAGGTTGCCGTCGCGCAGGGAGTGGAAGGCGATGCGGCTGCCGTCGGGAGACCAGGCGGGATAGGCGTCCTCTTCGGGATGGCGGGTGATGTTTACCAGGTTCGTACCCTCGGCATTGATCGTGAAGATGTTGAGGGGTCCGTCGAAGTTCGAGGTGACGGCGATGCGGCTGCCGTCGGGAGACCAGGAGGCCAGCCCGAAGCGGTGGTGGGTGTCGGTGACGTTGACGAGGTTCGTGCCGTCGACGGCCATTACCCAGAGGTTCTGGAAGCCGCTGCGGTTTGATGCAAACACGAACTTCGTGCCGTCGGCAGTCACCGCCGGCTCCCAGTCCAGGGCGGGGTTGTTGGTGAGGTTGACGGGGTTGGATCCGTCCTCCTCCATCACGTAGATCTCGACGTTGCCGTCGTCGCGGTCGGTGGCGAAGGCGATCCTGCAGTCGCAGGCGGCGCCGCTTCGTTGCGCTGTCAGAGCTGCCGCCAGCGCGGCGATCAGCAGGGGGGATCTGCCCATGGCAAGCTCCTGTTGGGAAAGCCGGACGTCCCGAAATGCGGCGGGAGCCGGCCGCATTCAGACGCGGTTGTCCTCGATGTAGTTCCAGTCGATCTCGAAACCGAGCCCCGGTTTCTGCGAGACGATGACGTTCCCCTCGCCGTCGAAGGGATCGCAGATCTCCTTCATGTAGGGCGGCGGCACCTCGTAGGCCTCGTCGTGGCCGGGGGCGAACAGCCCGCGCTCGAAGTACTCGATGGTGTCGACGTTCGTCGAGGCGTAGATGTGCAGGTTGCCCCAGCCGCCGCCGTGGATCGTCGCCCGCATGCCGAAAGACTCGTACAGGGCCACCGATTTCCTGCATCCGGTGATGCCGTTGAAGTTGACCTCGGTGCGCCCCATGTCCGCCGCCTTCCTGACGATCCACTCGGTGCGGCTGTACGGCAGGTTGCCGAGCTGCTCGGGGGCGCAGACCGGCACCTCGAGATTTTCGGTGAGGCGGATGTAGGGTTCGATGTTGTTCTCCGGCATCGGGCTCTCGAACCAGAAGAAGTCGAGTTTGGCGATCTCCCTGCCGACGTAGAGCGCCTGTTCGTAGTTGTAGATGCCGGCCTGGTCGAGCATCAGGACGATGTCGCCGCCGACGCGCTCCCGCACCGCCTCGCAGACCTCGACGTCGTGGCGGGGAAAGGCGGGGTTGCGGGGCGCCGGCTCCATCCTGACCGGGTCGTACCACATGTAGGCGTGAATCTTGTAGGCGGTGTATCCCTTTTTCACGCACTCCTCGGCGTGGTCGGCGAACACCTCCGGGGAGCCCATGTTCGGGTAGGAGCTGGCGTAGCACTTCAGCTTGTCGCGGTAGCCGCCGAGCAGCTTGTGCACCGGCTGCTCGAGGCAGCGGCCGGCGAAGTCCCACAGCAGCATGTCGAGCAGCATGTTGCCGCCGCTCAGCTGCCAGAGCTGCTCGCGGTCCATCGGGTCGCGGCCGATGGCGAGGGCCTCGATCCAGGGGGGCAGGCCGCCGCCGCGGGGAAACCAGTAGCCGCTGACCCCGGTGTCGGTCTCCAGCTCGAACAGCGTCGTCGCGGTCTCCTCCGGCTCGGTCCGCAGCAGCTCCAGCGGGTATATCGAGTACCCGTACTTGCCCTGGTAGCGGCGCGACATGGTTTTGAAGCGGTGCTGCTTCACAGCGGTGATCTTCATTTTTCTCCTCCTCCTCACCAGTAGTGCACGCGGTGGCCGTCGGCCGGGAACCAGATCGCGTCGATGACTCCCGAGAGGACCACCCCGGCGACGTAGCCGACCCCGAGCCCGTAGAAGAACGGCTTGCCCGCCTGGTAGGCGCCGCCGCCGCCGTAGCGCAGCAGCGTCAGCTTGACGATCCAGACCAGCAGCAGGCTGAACCAGTAGTGCACGAGGCCGGGGGCGTACTGGAAGGCGAGCCCGACCGGGTGCAGGGCGAACCAGTGAAAGCGGCCCCGAAGGTAGGCGAGTCCCGCCGCTTCGAGAAACCCCGTCAGCCAGACCCCCCATTTGCCGAGGTCGAAGGCCCGCGGGTGGTTGAGCAGCGTCGCGATCTGCGGATAGACGTTGAAGGCGTAGGGCAGGTGCACGGCCCCGCCCTGGTCGTAGGCGACGGTGATGCTGCAGAGGGAAGCGACCAGGCAGCCGACGGGGAAGGCGACGAGCACCACGGCGCAGACGCGGCCGGGCTGGAAGCGCAGGGAGAAAATCCGCAGGTGATGGGGCAGGGCCGGCCAGGCCGGCAGGCGGATGTTGCCGAAGAATGCCTGGCTGACGAACAGCTTGAAGGCGACGACGTTCCTGGCCGACAGGTTGGCCGAGCCGACGAGGTCGGTGATGAACAGCCCTCCCTTGGCGTTGGCCCAGGTCGGCATCAGGTAGGGGAACCCGGTGGCGGCGATCAGCTTGATGGTGACGAAGAAGGACACCGTCATCAGCGCGAAGGTCGCAGCCGCCAGCGGCAGGCTCGCCCCCAGGCTGACCCCGAAGGAGATGACGTACACTGCCGAGACCGCCATGCCCGCGGCGGCGATCCGGTAGATGCGGACGTCGGCCGGGTCCCCCTCGCCGCGGGCGATGCTCCCCCAGACCTCGCGCAGGTGGCGCCGCGCCAGCCACAGCGACCAGAGGGCGATGCAGACGATGGCGCCGTAGCTCTCCATGTCGAGGATGTCGCCGCTGCCGAGCTGCTGGCCCGAGGAGCCGACGCTGAACCCGAGCTGGTCCATCGCCCCGGTCTTGGCGACGGCGAGGAAATAGAAGAGCACGAGGCTTCCGAGAATGTCGAGGGGGCAGAGGTAGACCAGGGCGAGGACCAGGGGCAGCACGCGCAGCACCGGGGACGGCCAGGGGCGCGGCAGGGTGATCTGGAAGCGCTCGAGGTAGAACTCCGCCTGCGGCAGCCCCGGGGTGAACCAGGTGCCCATGTTGTAGAACAGGGGCAGGAAGACGACGCCGAAACCGATCCAGAAGAGGCGCGTGTGGAACAGGTCCGGCAGCCGCCGCGGCCCGTCGAAGCCGCGGGTCAGCTCCAGGGGCATTTGCGCCAGCGGGAAAGTCAGCCTCTCCGCTTCGATCCACTGGCGCCGGAACCGGATCACCAGGCAGAGGCCGAATACGCCCCTCG
>JAPOZF010000410.1 GCA_026706165.1 Gemmatimonadota bacterium | reverse complement strand
AAAACCCGTTCTCCTCGGTGTCATCGGAGGCTCCGGTCTCTACCAGATGGACGGAGTCGAGGTCGTTGCCGAGCACCCCGTGGAGACTCCGTACGGACCCCCCTCGGACAACCTGATCGAGGCGAGGATCTCCGGGCGTAGCGCCTGGTTCATCCCCCGCCACGGCAGGGGGCACAGGCTGACCCCGACCGAAGTTCCGTACCGCGCCAACATCCACGCCCTGAAGCAGATGGGGGTCACCCACCTGCTGTCGGCCAGCGCCGTCGGCATCATGACCGAGCGCATCAGGCCGGGAGAGATGGTGATACCGGCCCAGATCTTCGACCGCACCCGCGACCTGCGCCCCCACACCTTCTTCGGCGACGGCATCGTCGGCCACGTGTCGATGGCGGATCCGTTCTGCGGAGAGCTCGGCGCCGTGGTCGCCGCGGCGGGACGCGCCTGCGGAGCCGCCGTGCACGAAGGGGGGACCTACCTCTGCATGGAGGGGCCGCAGTTCTCGACCCGGGCCGAGTCTTTCCACTACAAGGACGTCGTCGGCGCTTCGGTCATCGGCATGACCGCGGTCCCCGAGGCCAAGCTCGCCCGCGAGGCCGAGCTCTGCTACAGCATGCTGGCGATGGGGACCGATTACGACTGCTGGCACGAGGAAGAGGAGGACGTGTCGGTCGGAGCGGTGATCGAAACGCTGAGAGCGAACGCCGCGGCCGCCAACCGCATCATCGCCGGGGTGGCGGCCTCCCTGCCGTTCGAGTCGGACTGCGAGTGCCTGGAGGCGGCGCGCCACGCCATCATCACCGCGCCCGAAGCGATCGGTGACGGGGCGAAAGCCCGGCTGGAGCCCCTTTACGGCAAGTACTTCCGCTGAGCCGCGGATGTCCGCTCCCCTCAAAATCGCCGCTGTCGGCGTCGGCCGCATCGGCATCTACCACGCCCTTCACGTTCAGGAGCTCGCCAACCGGGAGGGGACCTGCGAGCTGACCGCCATCGTCGACGGCCACGAGGACCTCGCCGGGCGCGTCGCCGCGCAGCTGCAGCCGGGGCAGGAGACCGAAATCCGGACCTTCACGTCGGTCGACGAGCTGGCGGAGGCCGGCGCTGCCGGCGCCGCGGTGATCGCCTCGCGCACCGCCGACCACTTCCGGGAAGCCCGAACCCTGATCGACGCCGGCCAGCGGGTGCTGCTGGAGAAGCCGCTCACCCACTCGCTGGAAACGTCGCGCGAGTTCGTCGCCTGGCTCGACGGGGACGAGCGCCGCCGGCAGGCGTTGATGCTCGCCTTCATGCGCCGCTTCGACGCGCCCCTGCTGCGCGCCAGGGAGCTGCTGGCCGAAGGGCGCATCGGCAAGGTCTTCAAGATCGTCTCCATCCTCGAGGACCCGCACGGCCCGCCCAAGGGGTACAGCAGCCCCGGCCTGCTCATCGACATGGGGGTCCACAACGCCGACGAGGTCATCTGGCTCACCGGGAAGGTGCCGCGCTCGGTGACCGGCATGGGGGCGCGGCTGCACAACCAGAAGGTCAGCTCGGTCGCCGAGGACTTCGACGACGTCTTCATCCAGATGTGGCTCGAGGAGGACGTGATCGCCCAGGTCCAGGTGGGCCGCAACCACGTCGCCGGCTACAGAAACGAGACCTGCGTCTACGGCGACGAGGGGGTGATCCAGGTCGGCCACTTCCAGGAGAACCCGCTCGAGGTGCAGTTCGAGGCATTCGGGCGCGGCAGCGTCATCGAAAGGCAGGTTTTCCGCATGCGCGACTACGGCCGCGAAGTGCCGGTATTCATCGAGCGCTTCGGCCCGGCGTATTCAGCCGAGATCGCCCACTTCGTCGAGCAGTGCCGGAACGGGGGGCCGTTCAGCGTCGACCAGCGGGACGGGCTGCGGGCGCAGACGGTGGTCGACGCGGGGAAGCGTTCCCTCCTGGGAGCGGGGGACGCGGTCGCGATCGGCCTCTGAGCGGAGCCCGGGCGATCCGTAAAAGCTCCTGTCTGGCATAAACAAACCGATAAGGAGGAGACGCACATGAAACCTTTATTCATTATCAACAGGAGGGTTCCTGTGTGGTCACAAGTAATTTTCTGTTTGATTGTGGTATCGCTTATTGCTGGCTCCACCGCTGCGTTGGCCCACGAGGGGGAAAGAATCTATCCCATTTTCGAGATCACCGATGACATGCTGGAGTTGATCGATCTGAAAGACGACGGCGTCGAGGAGTGGGAAGAGCTATGGGAACCTTCGCTTACGACGCTGGACTTCACCAGGGAAGTTTTTGATGGCCGTACGTCGACAAGAGAGATAGTCTCGAATGATCCGTCGGACCTGGATTTCCGGATTTGGGTGGGCTGGAACGACACGCACAATCGTTTGTATGTGTCGGGACAACTCGCAGATGACATTTATTTGAGAGAGGGTACCAGACGGCACGCTCCGGATTATATGAACTTTTACGTCGATGGCGACCACACCGGGGGACAGTACCATCTCCTTACCGGAGACCGGTACCGGGACAACTATGCGCAGGCCCAGGCATATTGGGCACCGTTTCCCTGGGATCGGGAACTTCCCATTGAGATGGGCTATAACTCCTTTGGAGAACGCTACCAATCTGCATGGGCGGGAGAGTTTCCTTACGCCTACGGGAGAAACAGCGCTGAAGGGGAAAACCCTGTCGTCTGGAACGTTGAATTTTACATTACCCCGTTCGCCGTGGTCGATTATGATCCGGAAGACAGTCTGGTTTCCGAGTTGGAGAGGGGTAAAGTGATTGGCTTTTACATAGCAGTCGGAGATGGTGATATGGAAGAAGAGGCGGGTAATTTTTACAAATTGGATGAAGGCGTTGGGAACCCCAACTGGAACGCGGATGTTTTTGTTGATGGAGTACTTCTAGGGATCGGAGAGTTTGTGGAAGGGAGCGCCGTCCAACCGAGTTCCTGGGGCATGATCAAGGCCTCCTTGAGTTACTAAGCTTTTGAAATTGCAGCCAGTTTATAACCTGTCCCTTGCAGAAGGGCCGCCACAGGCCTCCCAGTGTTGAACGGAAAGTCGGTCACCGGCGGGTTGAGATGATGTCCCCGAACCATTCGCGAGCCCTGAAGGTCATCTACGGCAAGCTCCGGAACACCGAGATAGTCTGGGCGATTACCGGGAGCCTCGGGTTCGCACTTCACGGGATGGAAACCAAAGCCAACGACATCGACTTACAGACCGATGCGGCCGGTGCCTATGGTATCGAGAACGCTTTAACCGAATGGGTAGTTCGCAAGGTCCGGCTTTCCGTGTCGGAGAAGATCGCCTCTCACTGGGGAGAGTTGGAAATAGAGGGGGTCAAGGTCGAAATAATGGGCGCTCTCCAGAAGAAACGTCCGGACGGGACCTGGGAACCCCCGGTTGAAGTGGAGCTGCACCGCGAATTCGTGCCATTCGAAGGCATGATGGTGCCGGTCCTGTCCTTGAAGTACGAAGAACAGGCTTACCGGAAACTGGGCAGAACCGAAAAGGCGGACCGAATAAAGGACTGGCTAACCTCTCTCCCTTGACGCATTACCTCCCGTATCAAACGACCGGCAACTCCTCTCCGTCTACCCTGTGGAGAATGGTCAGTCTTCAGTAAGCCACCGCCACCGGGACGATGGACTGGAAGCGGCCTCTTCCGGTCTCGGCGGCGACTTCGCACAGGTACACCCCCGGTGTGAGCGCCCTTCCCTCCTCGTCCCTTCCGTCCCATTCGAGCGCGTGCGTACCCGGGCCTGCGCTCGTGCCCATGATGCGGCTCACCGGGTTCCCGCTCAGGTCGTAGAAGGCGACCTCGACGTCGGTTTCGAGCACGCCGAACAGGGCGAACCGGATCTCCATTGAATCGTTGAAGCCGTCGCCGTTGGGGGTGACCGCGCGCGGGCGGATGTCGACGGCGGAGATCGTCCGCTCCACCTCGTTCCCCGAAGCGAGCACCTGCAGGCTGTTGCTGGCGATCTCCACGGTGGCGTCCCCCCCCGATGACGGGCTGGCCGCGGCCGGGTTGGGTGCGGTTGAAGACTTCCCCATCCAGCTCCTCGGCGACGGTGTACAATGCGGTGCCGAACCCGATGCGGAGATCCTCGTCGGCCTCGATGCGCCGCGGCAGGTAGACGGTCAGGCCCTGCCCGTCGATGGCGACGCTGTCCGGCGCCACCTCGTCGAGGGGGGTCCCGATGCGCAGGCTCCGGAACGTCGGCGGCAAAGGGGTGCCGATGCGGACCGCGTCGAAGCCGCCGGCGACCTCCTCGAACTCGGCGCTGATGGCGTAGGACAGCTCGACCTCCTCTCCGAGAGGCACGTCGGAAGCCAGAGGGGACAGGCCGTCGCCGGACTTGGCCACTTCCCCGACCACGCGGTCGGCGAGCAAGGGGATGATCTCGATCGACAGCGAGTCCAGCCGCGCGAAGTCGGAGGGCTTCCCCGATCGCATTTCGATCTGCACGGCGAACCAACGGCCGCTGGCGAGACCGGGGCGGCTGCCGGATTCGGCGAGGGGGCCGGACCAGGGGGACCAGTTTTCGAAATCGTCGGTGATCGGTCCCTGCGAGCCGACGAAAACGACCGCCCCGTGACTGGATTGCACCTGCAGCCGGTCGTATTCCCCGCGGTCGACGACCACCAGCTCGAGCTGGTCGTTCAGGGTGTGGTACTGCCGGTAGTCGCCGGTCGTGCCTGTCTTGACGCGGACTCCGATGCCGGCGTCCGCGTCCGGGGTCTGCACCGGTTCCAGGTTCTCGTCGAGACGCCACCTGCTGACGCCCAGCTCGATCTTCCCAAGGGTGGCCGGTCTCCCCAGGTCGATGGCTTTCGTCGTGTAGCGGGACAGGGCCGCGGCGCCGCGCCCGTACACCTCGAACTCGGCGTAGGCGAGCTTGGCCACGAACGGCCAGCTGCCGGCCCCCGCACTGGTAGCCACTCCGTCGGGAAAAGTCCGCCAGCGCAGGTAGCGCAGGTACCGGGTCGGGAAGGGAACTGCGATCGGGGCGGTGACGTTTTCCGCAACTTCGCCGAGCAGGAACTCGAGCGGCCGGTAAGAGGTGGAGCAGATGTACTTGTTCTCGAGGTGGCAGTCGTTCTGCTGCCCCGGCAGTTCCAGTCGGATGCGCTCCTCGTCGTCGGCCCCGGACAGCTCTCCGGACCTGGGGATGAAGTTGGAGAACGGTTCCCCGGAACGGTGGGTCACCGAGTCGGGGGGCGTCTGCACCTGGAAGCGCTCGAGGGGAACGAGGGTGCCGAGGTCGAAGGTCCAGAACTCGTGGTTCATCTTGTCGCCCGGGGACCCGAAGCCGAGCTGCCACCAGAAGGTGTTGCGGTCGCCGTCGATGTAGGTGAAGGCCCGCTCCGTGTACCACCCGGTCCGCTCGGTGCCGCGCCAGATCCTCGGCATGCCGTCGACGAAATACGGGTCGAAGGGATTCTTGTAGTAATGCCAGGTCGCTACCTCGAAGAGCCGGGGAAGCAGGTTCGCGTCCGGTTTCAGGATGCGGGGCCGCAGCATTCCCGGATCGGTGAAGTCGTCGGCCATGACGTT
>JAPOZF010000204.1 GCA_026706165.1 Gemmatimonadota bacterium | reverse complement strand
GCACGGAATTCCTCGAAGTGAGCGTCTGTGAGCCGGGTTGTCATATCAGGTGACCTGTCCGGTGGATTGGCGGCGGCGGCTCCCGTGCCGCCCAATATAGCGAAGAGCACTCTCTCCATGGCTTCGGCTGCTCCCGCGGCGTGCCTTGACTCCCGTCCGGACTGCCGTTGCTTCCGGCGCCAACCACCAACCCGGCCGGGCTCCAAGCCGCCGCGGAAAACTCCTTGGATGGCCGAAACCATCGGATGACTGAAATGACCTGGACACCCCTTCAATGACCGCACCTCCACTGGATACCCTTTTTCCCACCATGGTGATCGGCAGCCTCCCCCGCCCGCGATGGGTGCAGGATGTCATCGCCGACCGCATCGCCGGGCGCCTGAGTCCTGCCGAGGCGGACAAGCTGCTCGACGCCGCGGTCCTGTCGTCTGTCCTGATGCAGGAGCGCGCCGGCCTCGACTACCTCTCGGACGGGGAGTGCCGCCGCGAGAACTACACCCGCGTGTTCGCCGACAAGGTGGGCGGCTTCCGCCGGGAGAAAGTCCAGCGCGGCCCCCTGACGCTGCACGCCTTCGTCGCCGGGGAGCTCGAGCCCCGCGGTCCCATCGTCAGCGACGAGGCGGAGTTCCTGCGCCGCATTACCGATCGCAGGATCATCGTCCCCCTGCCCTCACCCTGCGCCGTCGCCGACCTCCTGTGGCATCCGCGGCACTCGGCAGGGGCTTATCCCTCAAAGGAAAGCTTCGGCCGCGCCTGCGCGCCGGTTCTCCGGGACGAGATCCTCGCCCTCTCCCGGGCCGGCGTCGACGCCGTTCAGCTCGACGAGCCCCTGCTGCCGCGCCTCGCCGACCCGGAGACCTATGGCCTGGAGGCGGACACGGCTTCGCTGGAGGCCGCGGTGGAGCTTTCGGTGGAGACGATCGGCGAGGTCGCGAAGGGACTGGAGGGCGTTTTCCTCAGCGTCCACCTGTGCCACGGGCACGGGGACCGGAACCGGGTCATCCCGCGGGCCTGCGACCTGATAATGGACGCGGTGCGGAGAATGCCGGCGGACCGGTTCGCGATGGAGTTCAACAGCCCGGTGGCGCGGCAGCTGCAGCCGCTCGGGAAGTTTCCGGACGACAAGCTGCTGGGACTGGGAGTGATCGCGCCCGGCAGTCCGGAGGTGGAGACGCCGGAGACGGTCGTCCGGCGGGTGAAGGCGGCGATGCGGTTCGTCGACAAGGAGCGGATTTCGCTCAATCCCGACTGCGGCTTCGCCACAACCGCGGGCAACGGCGCCAACCTCGACCGCTCCTTCCTCAAGCTCTCCGCCATGTGCCGGGGGGCGCGGCTGCTGCGGGACAGATACCGCTGAGCCTGCTGCTGGTTCCGGCATGCGAAATTCCGCGTGAATCCGGCCGCCGCTGCATCCGGGCTCGCTCATTCGTACGCTCCATTACGCCCGCATGCACTGGAAGCTGTCATTCCGGGCCGGCAAACCAACCACCAGGCCATCGCCGGCGATGGTGCCCGGTGTCATCTGAGACGGCTTCGGCAGCGTTCCGGCGGTCTCACGGCTTCATCGGCGGAATTTCGTCCAGAATCTCCAGCGCCTCGTTCGCGGAAACCTCCCCGCGCCCGGCCGTGCGCTCGAGGTAGGTCCGGGTCATTCCATTTAGAACGCCGTAGAATCCGCGAACTTCCGCGTCCGGGTGGTCCCGCCAGAGAGAGGGGGGGATGTAGGTATGGTCACTGTGGTACTCCCGGTGCCGGTGACCGTAGTAGATCCCCACGGTTTTTCTTTCTGCCTGCGTCGGACGGATGCTGACCGTATGCAGGCATGAAATGTTGAACAGAATCCCCGTACCCGCCCGGCCCTGAAGGTCGCGGATCCCGCCCCGCGCCAGCTGATCTTCCTTGCTCAGAAGCTCCTGATCGATCGCTTCGGGAGAAATGGCGAAGCTGTGAGTCGTTTCGTCGACGTCGGTCAGGTAGACCTGCAGCCTCATGTAGCCGATGCGCAGCGGGTGTTCCCGCCACATCAGCCGCGCCCCCCCGTCGCGGTGCCAGCGCCGCCCCACGGGTCCGTACCACGACGTCATCCCGGGAACCCGTTCACCCTGGTACGGCCCCATGTTGTTGAGGCAGATCTGTCCGAAGCACGGTTCGCCCCCCATCAGGTCCCGGAGGGGCGCCATGACATTGGGGTGGCGGATGATCCCATCGAACTCGGGCGCTGTCAGCAGCGACTGGCAGTACTGGGTCTGCCAGATGCCGTTGTTGGTCCAGAAACGGCCGAAGTCCCGCCTTTCCCGTTCGAACACATCCACATAGCGGGCTACTTCGTCGTCGCTGAGGAACTGCTCGAGCAGGAGGTAGCCGTTCTCCTTGAAGAAATCGAAATCTTCCTGTTTCACCTGAGGCTTCCTTTCATTCCTTGAACCATCCTTCACATCCTCTGGATCACAGGCGTTCTCACGCCGCCCCGCATTCCCGGCCACTGGCCTCAGGGGCAACGGCTGCCCAGGTCAGACGGGGATTTCCCCCCAGACAATGAGATGGCGGTCGGACCCGGGCCCCACCTGAAGCCCGGACATGCCGGCCTCCTCCAGTTGCAGCCGCACTTCACCCAACCGGTACGCGGCGCGCAGGGAATTGCGGAAGTCCCGCTGCAGCACCTCCGGCTCGCCGCGGAAGGTCGCGGCGAGCTCCCCCAGCCGGCTCTCGCTTTCGGGGCGCATCAGGTCCATCGCGAACACCTGTCCTCCGGGCTGGGCGTGGCGCCTGACAGACTCCCACATGAGCGCCGGATCGTCGAGGTGGTGGAGGAGGCTGTTGGAGAACACGAGACCGTAGGCCGCCGCGGGCGGGCGCCCGTCCTGCAGCCGCGCTTCGATCAGCTCGATGCGGTGCGCGAGGCCGGCCGCGTCGACCGCCTCGCGCGCGAGCGCCAGCATGGCGGCCGAGCCGTCGAGGCCGTGCACCTTCCAGCCGGGAAAGGCGCGGGCGAAACGGATGCCGATGTCGCCCGGACCGCAGCCGAGGTCGAGGGCGGTCCCCTGCTCAGGCAGCCCGGGAAGCCGTTCCTTCAGGAGGCGGATGAAGTTGCCGTGCGGCTCCTCGAAGTCGGCGCCCGCGTAAGCCCGTGCCTGCTCCTCTGCCGACATCAGCTCAGGCTCCGGGACCCGTTGCAGGCTCACGACGACCTTCTTCCGACCCCCGGTTTCGGCGACTCGACCGTTTTCAGGGCCGGGAACTCAGATCGCGACGCCGGCATGGCGGGCGACGGTCAGGTTGGCCTGCAACAGCGACTCGTGGTTCTCGCCGGCGTCCATCCACCAGCCCTCGAGCATCTCGAACTGCATCTGCCCGCGCTCTATGTAGGCGTTGTTGACGTCGGTGATCTCCAACTCGCCGCGGCCGGAGGGCTTCAGGTCGGGGATGATGCCGAAGACGTCGGGGGGGTACATGTACACCCCGATGACGGCGAGGTCGGTCGGGGGATCCTGCGGTTTCTCGATGATGCGGATTACCCTGTCGCCGTCGGTCTCGGCGATGCCGTACTCCCAGGGGTGGTCGACCTGCTTGAGGAAGATGCGCGCCCCGGCCTCCTGGGCGGCGAAGGCCTCGACGCCGGCGGCGATCCCCCTTTCGAGGATGTTGTCCCCGAGGACGACGATCAGCTTGTCGCCGCCGGCGAACTCCCGGCAGAGGCCGAGCGCCTCGGCGATCCCCCCCTCCCCTTTCTGGTAGGCGTAGTTGATGCGCGACAGGCCGAAGTCCTCGCCGTTGCCTATGAGGCGCAGGAAATCCCCCGCGGAGTCGCCTCCGGTCACCAGCATGATGTCGGTGATGCCGGCGTCGACGAGCGTCTGCATCGGGTAGTAGATCATCGGCTTGTCGTACACCGGCAGCAGGTGCTTGTTGGTGATGCGGGTCAACGGCTGCAGCCGCGTGCCCAGGCCGCCTGCGAGAACTACACCTTTCATCTCAGTCCTTTCATTCGTCGATTCCGGAACGGGGATCACTCCGTGATCCCGGCCGCGAATCCGAGCTCCTTCCGTATGGCCCTCACGTCGTACGCCGAGTCGAACTCCCGCCCCGGCTGCTCGAACCAGCTGACGTCGACCTCGTCTCCCCACCATCCGCGCAGTTTGTCCGCCACCGGGTCGGCCACCCAGGCCCGGGGGGAGGCGGCGTTCAGGGTTCGCACACCTGCCCGGTGAGGGGCCTCCGCGGCGAGCGCGAAGGCGCGGACGGCGTCGGACAGGCACATGAAGGTGATCGACCCCAGGGTCCAGGTCCGCAACGGGGAGACGGTGCGCTTCTCCGGCATCCCGCCGTCGGGGGCCACGGAGGAGAGCCGCAGGTTGATGACGTCGACCTCCTCGTCCCGGCGCTGGCAGTACCGGGTCACCTCCTCCATCATGAACTTGGAGAACCCGTATCCCGAGCGGTCGAGACAGGGGTGGTCGTCCGGCACGGGCAGCCGCAGGGGGCGGAACCGGGTGTCCTGGATTCCGACGGCGGCGATCGAGCTGGCGCAGGTCTTCCCAGGCGAAGAACTCCCCCTTCACCCAGGGCAGGTCGAGCCCGGGATCGTTGCGGCTCATGGCAATGACGTCGTGGCGGCCGGCGAGTTCCGCGGCCAGGCCGCGTCCGATGAATCCGCTGGCGCCGGTGACCAGGATTACCGCCATCTTCCCGTACCTGGTCGGCAATGACGGGAAGCCGTTTCCGCCTTCTTCGTGCCTGAACGCGCAAGCATTTGCACGAACGGGGGCGGCGGTGCGCCCGGCTCGCAAGGCGCCTGAGCGAGTCGTGTCGCGGGCGTACGACGAGCGAAACCAACGCGGCGACAGGATTCCCGCGGGGTTTCTTGCGCAGGCACTACAGCATCCCCACGATGGCGCGCGCCTTGTCGAGGGCATCGGGACTGTCCAGCGGGACCAGCGCCGGGTCCGGAAGCGACCAGTCGATCGCCCCCCAGAACAGGCGGTCCTCCCCGCCGGGGGGGCGCGCCAGGAAGCTCACCAGCCAGTAGCTCTGCGCCCTGTTCAGCACGCGCACGGTGCGCGGGATCCCGGCCCCTGAAAACCGCAGCGGCTGCAGGGTGACGCCCTCGGCAGCCGTGTCGCGCGTCAGGGCGTAGTGCGACAGGGTCCCCTCCGCCTGAGGCCCCCGAAGGTCGGCGACGAAGGCGCACTCGGTCTCCGAGTACTGCGCCGCCACCGTGACGTCGGCGATCCGCCGCCCTTCAGGGGCGCGGGCGGCCAGGGACCGCGTCTCCCAGGCCGCGGCCTCTTCCCAGCGCTCCCCCCAGCTGCAGAGGATCTCCCCGGGCATGTCCGCCGTCACCGTGAACAGGGTGTGGTCCTTCGCCACCTTGCTCGCGTATTTGAAGTACGTGAACCACGGGGTCGCGGTTTCGCAGCCCTCGACGACGGCCGTCTCCTTCCAGGCGGTGCAGTCGCGCGACGAATACAGGGTGACCCTTCCCCCGGGTGAAGCAACTGCGAGGACGACGTCGAGGCCGTACTGATGCACCTGCAGGGAGCGCACCCCGGCGGCGGGG
>JAPOZF010000737.1 GCA_026706165.1 Gemmatimonadota bacterium | reverse complement strand
CTGCAACAGGCTCGACAGCGCCTCCTCTCCGGCGGCGCGCAACCGCTCGGTCGAGGCGTCGTTCCTGCCGGTCCGGGAAGCCAGCCCGCGAAAGTCGATCGCCCGCGGCCTGACCCGCGACACCTGCTGGATGACGACGGCGTCGCCACTGGTCTTTACGGCGGCTACGAGACTGATGATCGCGAACACCGGCAACAGGGCCCGGAACTCCGCGCACGGGGTCAGGTCGAGCCCCTGCCATGCCGCGGCATCCGGCATGTCGAACCAGCGCGCTTCGATCACCCGCCGGGCGTTGTAGAGGCCGAAGAAGGCGGCTGCCGCGCAGCCGGAGGCGATTCCGATGAGCGACGCCCGGAATGGCCATGCTCCGGTGGCTTGCATCGCCAACACCGTGGCGACGGCCAGAGTCGCCGCGGCGACCTGACCGGCAGCGGCCGGCGCTCCTTCGGGCACATCCTTGAGCCGGCCGAAAGCGATGGCCATGAGACCGCGACGGCGATCAGCATGAGCGCCGTGCCGGAGACGACCGAAGAGATGATGCGCCGCAACTGCGGCAGCCACGCGGCCATGGCGAACTGGGTCAGGGACGACGCGACGATGAGACTCGCCAGCAGGGACAGCCCGCCCTCCTCCAGGGCCAGCACACAGATCGCTATGAAGTGGGGGGTCCGGCCGCCGGTCATGAGCACGTGTCCGGCCCCCCAGCCGTCCGACGCGGCCCGCCTGCGGGGCGGTGACAGCTCCGGCGACGACAAGGGCTGCAAAGACCGCCACTCCAGGTAGTTGTAGCCGTGGCCCCCCGCTCGAACGTGATGGTCACGAACAGCACCTATCATTGTCCAACCTCCTCTTCACGGTTCCCCAGGACGCCGGGGATTCGCTGGTTCCATAGCTCCCAGGGTCCAGAGATGGGTACGGGCGGGCGGACGGGGATCAGCACCGAGACTTCACCACGACTTCGTAGGCGCTCTGAATCTCCTGAAACTTTTTCCTTCGCCAGCTTGATGATACTGGCGGGAATCTCCTCGCCAGCCTGTCCGGGTGATATTCCTGGCATAGCTCCTGAATTTCCGTTTCAGTTCCTCTTCGGACCTCTCCGGGGAGCATCCCGGCGTCCCGCAGAACCGTTCTCCCGGATGTATCCCCACAGTTCTTCGACGACCTGAGCCCGGGATATCGGCTCGCCGCCGACAATGGCAGCCAGTTCTTCAGACGGCTGCTGCAGCTTCACAATCTTCCTCTTTCACGAACTGATCAAGTGGGGCTTGCTGGGGCGTCAGTGAAGGGGTTTAGTGTGAACTGTGTCGTAATAGTGTTAACACTTTTGGGAATTGGGTTCCTATAACAAGTGAAGGCCACCAAGGGTACCTTTCTGAGAATGTTCCGACCAAGAAACATCTCTCAGGAAAGGTGGCCTGATGACCCTCGAGGACAAAGTACATGCAACGCGTCTCCTGGCGCTACGACGAGCTGAAGAGCTCGGCAATGTCTCGGCAGCCTGCCGGGAATTGGGCATCTCCCGCTGCCTGTTCTACCGCTGGCGAAATCGGTACCGGCAGTACGGTCGAGATGGGCTTCATCCCAAACGCTACGCGGGCGCCGAGGTCGTCCCCACGGCCTGTCGGTCCAAGACGAACGAGCGATTCTGGCCCTGGCGTTGTCGTACCCCACGTGTGGGCCCGGGTTCTACGCCCTGCAGTTGGCTCAGCAGCAGCGCCCCCTGTCTCCGAGCACCATCTACCGGGCTCTGCGTCGCGTCGGACTGGGTACGCGGCGTGAGCGGCTCCTTCTCCTCGAGCGTCACAGCGCCGAGCGCCGCAGATTGCTCACCGAGCGTACGCGCCGCCGGCTGCAGCGAGCTCGTCGACAAAGACGACACGTTCAGGCCAGCGAGCCGGGAGAGCTCGTCTGTCTCGACACGTTCTACATCGGCCGCCTCAAGGGCGTCGGGAAGGTCTGGCAGATTACGGCGTGCGATGCGGCCTGTTCCTACGCCGTGGCCCGTATCATCCCCGCCTGCACCAGCGACCATGCCGTGCGCTTCCTCGTCGACTCCCTGCTGCCGTTCTACGAGGCCGCCGGATGGCCGCTCCAGCGGGTCCTCACGGACGAGGCAGTGAATTCAAGGGCAGTTTCGATGCGGCGTGTCACGACCTCGGGATCAGACACACGCGCACCAAGCCGCACCACCCCTGGACGAACGGCTTCGTCGAGCGCCTGCAGAGCACGATCCTTCACCAGCATTGGCGCGTCGCCTTCCGCCGCAGGTATTCACCACCACGCAGCAACTGGACGCCTCCCTGCAGCGGTTCCTCGACTTCTACAACAACGAGCGACCTCATCAGGGCTACCGAACTCGCGGCCTCACTCCATCGACTCTCTTCTGGGGAGCCGCTGAAAAACCCCCGACAACGGAGGTCTGATGTGTCAACACCATTCCGAAACTGGACAGTCTAGCCGGCGCGAATTGGCCGGCGGGGGTTCAAGTTGCGGGCGGCCTGGGTGGACAGGGGGTGTGCTGCTGAAACCGAGCCGCGGCCTGGTGTGCTACAAACGACTCGTCAGAGTCACTCGAAGGTGGTCACGGTGACGAATTGGGGATTGTTGCTCCGGAAAGAACTGGCGCAGAAAGCGAAACACTTCGCGACCGCCAACGGTCTCACTCATTACGAGAGTCTGGGTCGGTCCCCGACGATCTTGTTCCCAGCCGAACCCGCAACATCGAGCCACGGCAACTTCAACGACAAGAGCTATGCTGCGATCCTGGCGAATGCGTCGTGGGCTAACTGGCTGCAAAAGCCGCACAGCCAAAGGCTTCGGACGTTGCCGAAGGACCGGCGACGGGATGCCAAGGAACTGGATTCAAGCAACAGTTGGGACGCGTTGCTGATGAACTGCTTCTGCTATCCGGGGTCCGTTGAACGGATACTCCAAGGTTGTCTGCAAACGACGCCGACCGGACCGGTGGAGTTCGGCGTTGGCGGGGACGTGCCGCAACGCAACGGCAAACCTGACACGACTGAGTTGGACATGCGCGTCGGCAACATCGTCTGCGAGGCCAAGCTCACCGAATCAGACTTCACGAGCAAACGCGCCACAGTCGTGGAAGCGTACCGCGACCTCCACGACGTGTTTGATGCAAGCCTGCTCCCCCGAGTCGAAGGCAAGTACCAAAGCTACCAGCTGATTCGCAACGTTCTGGCAGCCGCCGCGCATTGCGATCCGGGAGTGAAAGACGCTTTCGAGCACGTCTATACGTCGGTTTTGGGATGAGACGTGGTGATAGCTTTCGCCTGAATGGCTTATTTATAAAACTAACGCCCGCCTCACCGCCTCTGGCTCCCTATCAATAACCGTTAACAATACCCGAGCAGGCCCCTCCGGTTGTCGCTTTCCCTGCTCCCAATTGCGGATAGAATAGACGCTGAACCCAAAGAACTGTGCGAATTCCTTCTGCGTCATATTGAGCCGTTGACGCACATCCCGCACATCGACGCGCTCAGGAATTAAGACGCGATGCTCCTTGTTGCTCGTCGTCTCACCCTCTGCATATTGCAGTGCATCGCGTAACCCGTCTATAATCTTGCCGCCGATTTTACTCATTTTCTTCTCCATCGAATGCTTTCGATCTGATTACTCAGCGCAAGTACTGATCTTTAAGCTTCTGGACCAAACGACGCATGACCACTTTTTCCCACTCTGCTAAATCGCTCTTTACACTCTTCCCATAGGCCGTGAGCAGAAAGACCGGCATGCGCTCGCTGTGATGATAATAGATCACGCGCAGGCCACTCCCCAACGGATCTTGCGGATACCGCCCGTTCCTGGGATGAGATCTCCACGCTGCGGATCAGCGGCAATAAAGGTGACAAATTCCTCTCGATCTGCCTCCGTCATAGTCCGAGAAACGGCCGAGAGGAAAGCGCGGGTTTCGACTACAGTTACGTATTGGAATTGCTCATCCGCCATACGCAAAAAAGTAAGCCATTGGCTTACTCAAGACAACCAAAGTATAAGGAAAATGAGACACTTTTTTTTTGGACTCTCGGTCAAGGAGTTGATCGCCTCCAGCTGCCCCTGCCTCACCAGGTCGGCCAGGGCCGTGCAGGTCATTTCCCCTCCACCTCGTCGGGGCTCCTGCCTACGATCCCCCGGTACACCTCCGGGTCCGTAGCCCCTTCGGTCGCCACGATCACCACGCGGCTGTCCGAGCCCAGCCCCAGTTGCTCGCGCAGGCGGGGATCGCTCGTGGCGGCCAGAAACCCGGCCCAACCGGCGCTCCCGGTGTCGCCGAGCACGACCCCGGGGTCCCCGGCCGCCCCTTCGGCGGCCTGGCGCATGGCGTCGGTCGCGGCCCGGTCCTCCACCGTCATGAAGGCGAAGGCCCCTGACCCCAGGATCGTCCAGGCGTTGGCGCAGGCCTTGCCGACGACGAGTCCGTCCATGACCGTGCTCGCGTCGCCCCCCACTTCCACGGCCCTGCCGGCGAGGGCGCTCTCGCGCAGGCAGGCCGAGTCCTCCGGCTCGACGGTGACCACCCGCGGATGCGCCGCCCCGTAGCGTTCCCACAGCCGCGCGCACACGGCTGATGCGAGCTTGCCGCTGCCCCCGGGGACGAAGACATGTGTCGGGGCCTGGGGCAGCTGCGAGGCGATCTCCTCCCCGACCAGGGCGTACCCCTGGATGATCCGCAGCGGCACCTCGGGATAGCGCCGCTGCCGGTCGCAGATGACGAAGTAGCCGTTCTCCTCGGCGTCCTCGAACGAGCGCTGCACCGCCCGGTCGAAAGAGCCGGGGACGCGCACCACCTCGGCCCCGAAGGAGGCGATCACCTCCTCCCTTCCGGGGCTCACCTTGTCGTTCATGTAGATGATGCAGCGGCAGCCGAACATGCGGGCGCCCCAGGCCAGGGCGCGGCCGTGGTTGCCCGAGGTGGCGGCGCAGACCGTGACCCCGGCCGCGGCCTCGGCGAACCTGCCGTCGAGCAGCTCATGCGTCGGCACGTGTTCGACCCCGGCGGCCTTCTCGATCTCGCCGCGCAGCACGGTCAGCATGGCGTAGGTCGGTCCGGTCGGCTTGAAGCTGCCGATGTCGAAACGCGGCCCCTCGTGCTTGCACCACAACCTGGCAATCCCCGAGGCCGCGGCGCGGCCGTCCAGGCGGACCAGGGGCGTCGGCTCGTACCCCGGCCAGGAGCCCACTTCTTCCCTGACCGAGGCAATCGTGTCCGAGTTGAGCAGGGCCTGCTGCTCCGGGCCGTAGGGGGCCCCCTGGCGGTAGTTCCGGTTGAGGACGAGTTCGGTTCGGTACATGTTCGCTCTCCGTTTCACACCACTGTTGAGTAAGCTATCTTGCCGGCCCCCGGGCTCTCGAGAACCGCTCCCGCCGCCCCCCGGCCGGCCCCATAATCGAAGCAACGGAGACCGCGATGACCAGACTCCCGCGCCTGATCTTCAACACCGACGGCAACTGGATGCTCCACTACCTGCCGGACCGCAACCCCGGCGACGTCACCCGTCAGCTCGAGGCCCTGGTCCCGGCAGGGGTCGACGCCCTCGCCGG
>JAPOZF010000058.1 GCA_026706165.1 Gemmatimonadota bacterium | reverse complement strand
GTCGGAGACGGCGGATTCCAGATGACGTTGTGCGAACTGGCGACCGCCGCCATCAACGACATCCCGGTGAAAACGCTGGTCATGGACAACGCCTACCTCGGGATGGTTCGCCAGTGGCAGAACCTGTTCTTCGAGAACCGTCTGTCCGGAGTCGATCTCGAGGGCAACCCGGACTTCGTCAAGCTCGCCGAGTCCTACGGCGTCAAGGGACTGCAGTTGAAGCGCACCGCAGACATCGACAAGATCCTGACGCGCATGCTCGAGCACGACGGTCCCGTGGTCGTGCACGCGCACTGCGAGAAAGAGGACAATGTCTGGCCGATGATACCGGCAGGAGCAGCGGTGAAGGAGATGATGCTCGAGCCCCCCAGGCGCAAGCTCGCTCCACCGAAGGGGAGCACATGATGGCTGCGGGAAACGGGAAGACCGCGGCCGCCCGCGTCGAAGCGGCTCCCCCGGCCACCAGCAGGACGACCATCGGGTTGCTGGTCAACGACCGGCCCGGCGTCCTGATGCGCATCAGCCAGGTGTTCAGCCGGCGCGGCTACAACATCGAATCGCTGGTCGTATCTTCTGCCCACATCCCCCACTGCTCGCGCATGACCATCACCTGCAGCGGGCCCGGGGACGTGCTCAACCAGATCATCCTGCAGCTCGACAAGCTGGTCGACGTGATCCACGCACGGGATCACACCGACGACGATGCGGTGACCCGGGAGCTGGCGTTGTTCAAGGTCTCCTGCTCCGTTGAGGAGCGCACCGAAGTCCTGCAGATAACCGAGGTCTTCCGCGGCAAGACCGTCGACATCTCCGACGAGACGCTGACCATCGAAGCCACCGGTACGACGGAAAAGATGAACGCCCTGGAACGCCTGCTGAGCAAGTTCGAGCTGCGCGAAATGGTGCGCACCGGCAAGGTCGTGATGGCCAGGGGCGACGAGATCACCTGACCGTCGTTCAGCCCCGGGCCTGCTTTTTCCCGGGTGCCGCCCCGCACCTGTCTCCGTAGAGAAGCGATAGAAAGAAACCCCGCCCTGCTCAGGCGCCCCGGTGGACCAGGCGCCTGAGCGAACCACGCCGAGGGATGTACCGCCAGCAGGGCAGGCGTGGGAGCCGGGGTTCCAGGGGCAGCGCCTGAATACCCCGGTGTGCCCGGACCGGGATTCTCCCCTTCAAGCTGCAGGGCCGCCGAATTCGCCCGGATTGCGCCGCCCCGCAGGAATCAGAAGTCCAGCCCGAGCTGCAGGTAGGCGAGCCGCCCGATCTCCGGTGCGCCCGCCCAGGAGCGGTAGCTGCTGTTGAGGACGTTGTCGACGTTGAGCATCAACGACAGATTCTCTCCGAACGGGAGGCCGCAGACCGCGTTCAGGTCCACCACCGTGTAGGGGTCGACGTCGCCGACGAAAACACCGGAGTCCTGCCGGAAGGAACCGTTGTAGCGAACGCCGCCTCCCACCCGCAGGTTCCATTCCGGCATTCTGTACGAAGTCGACAACTTGAACTTCTGTTTCGGAGCGTTGAGCGCGACATCGGCAATGCCGTCGAGAGCCTCGAAGAACGCATCGTTGACGAACGAGAAGTTGCCGGAGACCGACCACCGGTCGTTCGGGTAGTAGACGGCGCTCAAATCCAGGCCGTACAGCGTTATCGAGCCGAAGTTCCGGTAGGTCATGAGCACGGCGTTGGGATCGTACGCCTGTTCGGGAGTCACGGTTCCGAACGGAATCCCCGCCGCCCCGCCCGCAAACAGGGTGGTGAGCTCGTCGACGGGGGAGCCGTTTTTGTTCCCGTGGATAATGCCGGGAATGGAAACCTCGTCGAGAGCCCCCAGGACCTGGGCCGCCTCGGCGTTGTCGGGATCCCCCAGGGACGCTGTGAACGCCGGACCGAGAGCGGCGGCAAGGCTTCCGGGATCGAGGAACACGTTTGGAGTCTCGACTTTCAGAGGCCCGACGAAATCATCTATGTCGCTGCGGTAGACGTCGGCGGCGACCACGAGGTTGTCGCCGACGATTCCCTTGTATCCGAGCTCCACTGTCTGGGTGATGGTGGGCCTGGTGCGGGGCACGTCGAAGACACCGGCCGCCGGGTCGAAGCTACCGGTCTCGAGATTCAGAGTCAGCATCGCATTCGCGAGCCCTGGCAGCTGCTCGGGCACCAGGCTGGGCATCGCCCCCACCACCACCTCTGTCTGGGCCTCCGCCGTAGCCCTGGCATCGTCGGCTTCCATTCCCATGGCCAGCAACTGCTGCGTTAGCAATTCCGGTGCGAGCACCTGCAGCTGCGAGGTGAAGCTGGCGAGCACCGCTTGCCGCGCCACCCCCCACATCACACCGGTCGCGACCGGGTCGTCCATCGCAATGAACCCGTCCTCCTGAATCGAATACCCCGGATCCCCGGGGGACAACCCGAGAACCCCGAGCTGGCTGGCGATCAGGGGCTGGAACGGTGTGCGGTACATCGGCCGCCCGTTGCTGTGGCGGAACGTGAATCCCCCGTCGAATCCCTCGCGGTAGGTCCCCTGCGCCCGGATGTCGATGGCGGGAGAAAACCCGAGAACCGGTTCGAAATTTCTGCCGAGGCCGTACGGGTCGGCCTGGCCCAGCCGCTCGAGATAGAGGTTGTTCGTCGAAGGGGTGTCGAAGGCGCGGTTGTAGGTCAGTCGCAGCGTCTGGGTCTGGTGCGGCTTGAAGACCAGTCCCGCCCGCGGGGACAGCACCCCGTCGTCGAGGCGGTTGTGCTGGTCGTAGCGCAAGGCCAGTACCAGATCGAGTTGCTCCCCGAGGTCGGTCTCGCTCTGGAGGTAAGCGCCGTACTCGTCGGTGCCGTCCTCGTCTTCGTTCCGCCCGGTGATCGTACCTTCGGTGTCAGGCCGCGTCAGCAGCGCGTCGATTCCGTAGGTGAAGCGCTGTCCGCCCCCGAGCCCATACGCGTGCTGGAGCTGGAATACGTTCAGGTTGGACTTGTCGACGATCGCGTCCCCGTTCCGAAGCAGGAAGGTGTCGCCCGCGTCGCTCCAGTTGCGGTACCACTGGGCGAACAGGTTGCGGTGGACAAACCGCGCCTGGACGTAGTTGTAGGCCCAGTCGACGGCCTGGCCGGCGCCCAGGCCGGTCAGTTCGATCTGGTCACCGCGGTTGTACCCCCCCGACACCACTGCCGACAGATCTTGGTCCATGCGATAGTCGAGGCGCACTTCCGCGCTCTGCCGCTCGATGCCGAAATCGCGGGCGGAGAGATCGGGATTCGCCTCCCTGGCTTTCAACTCGACCGGATCCTCGTACTCCCAATCGTTACCGGTGTAGTACTGCGCCGAAAGCTTGAAAGCCAGGTTGGGGTTGATGATGCCGGCGTGGCGGACCGCCCCTTTGCGCAGCGACCGCTCCCCCACTCCCATGCGCACGTTCGTGCCTGCGGAGGCGAACGGAGACCGCGTGATGATGTGCATGACCCCCCTGGCGCTGTTGGGGCCGTAAAGGGCGGATCCCGGCCCCAGCACCACCTCGATGCGCTCGATGTCCTCGTTGACCACCGGGATGAAGTAGTAGGCGTTCACCCGCAGCGACGGCACGCGGGCGATGCGGTTGTCGGTGAGGGTCAGCATGGCGCCGGAGAAGACGTTGTTGAAGCCGCGCACCACCGCGTTGCTCTGGACGAGCCCGCTTTTTGCGAAATCGACTCCTGGAAGGTCGCGCAGGTGGTCCCCGACGCTGAGGACCGGTCTGTTCCGGATGTCGGCTCCCTCGACCACGGCGACCGAAGCGGGGGCGTCGAGAGCTTTTTCCTGGCTGCGGGAGGCGGATACGATACTCTGCTCGAGGTAGATCACCGCTTCCGGAAGCTCGACGTCGAGCCGCTCCGAGGCGCCCGCTTCGATCTCGATGTCTGCCATGGAGAGGGTTCGGTAGCCGATGTGACTGACCTCGAGCTGGTAGCTGCCGGGTTCCAACCCTGCGAAGCTGTACTCGCCGTCCGCCCTTGCCGCGGTTCCCAGCGGTTCTTCGAGAGACGGCCCGGACAGAACCAGGTTCGCCCCGGGCAGGGGTATCCCGCTCTCATCGGATACCAGGCCGGAAATGGTTGCGCCTTCCCCCAGGGCGGGGTGTGCCGCGAGCACAGTCGTGAGCAGTGCGGCGAGAAGACCTTGTCGTCGGTTTGTCATCGCTGCTTCCTCCCCTTCGCGCGGTTTGCGAAATGTTTCCCCGATGTGATCTCCAGATTGAAACCCGTGGATCCACGGGCAACTCAAATATAGCGAAGGCGGGCTGGCTCTTGATAGCAGGATTCCGACTTTTACCTTGATTTGGATCTTGTAACAGAACCTCAACGACTCCGGAGATTCGAATGACCGAAAGCATGAAGCTCGCCCTGCTCGGGTGCGGCGCCATATCGCATTTTCACATCGACGGGATCCGCGAAAGCGCCCCGCGCATAGAGATTGCCGCGGCAATCGACACGGACGCGGCAAAGGCGGGGGAAGTCGCCGAAAAGACAGGTGCGGAGATCTTCACCTCCCTGGACGACGCTCTCGACCGCGGCGACTTCGACGCGGTGGACGTCATGCTCCCCCACGATCTGCACGAGTGGGCGGCATGCAAGCTGTTCGAAGCCGGCAAGCACGTGCTACTCGAAAAACCGATGGCCCCGACCCTCGACGCCTGCGACCGCATCATGTCGGCCGCCGCCGGCAGCGGCCTCGTTTTCATGGTCGCCGAGAACTCTCATTACTGGCCGGAGATCGTCGCCGCAAAACGGCTGATCGACGAGGGCGCCATCGGCGACATCCTGACCGCGAGGGCGGCGTTCGTCATGGAGTTCGACGACTACTGGTTCAAGGACGAGAAGCCGTGGAGGTACGACAGGAAACGGACCGGCGGCGGCATCGCCATCGACGGCGGCTCCCACTGGATCCGGCCGCTGCGCATGTGGATGGGAGAAGTGGAGGAAGTCGTCGCCGTGGTCGACAGGCCCCTCGAAAGGATGGAAGGGGAATCGCTGGCACGGTCCCTGCTGCGTTTCGAGTCGGGACGGGTGGCCATGTTCGACGCCATGATGCTCGACGCGGTGCTCGCCCCGGATTCCTGGTGGCGCATTACCGGCACGCGCGGCGAGATCCTGATCGACGGGGGGTTCGACGGAGGGCTACGGCTGTTCGACAGCGACCATCGCGACGGAAAGCCGATGATGGAACCGATGGGCTACCCCAAGTCGTTCGGCCCGGAACTCGACGACTTCTCGAAGGCCGTTCTCGACGGAAAGCAGCCCGAAGCGGGTCCCGAAATGGCCCTCGGGGAGCTGAGAACGGCGCTGGCGATCTATCGCTCGGCCGAGAGCAACAGGTGGGAAAAAGTGTGGGGCTGAGCGGGTTCCCGACTCCTTGCCGGGGTCCCGGCCCCGGGATATATTCGAGCCTCTCTTTCAAAGTGCCTCCGCCTTCGGGCGGCAACTGAAGCCGCGCCCGAACCGGCGCTCATCCCGGGCGCCCGAGGATCCCGGCGGCCGATCTCAAAATACGCGGGCAGTGGTTGCGCACCGCCCTCACCCGACCCAATCCCGATGACGA
>JAPOZF010000637.1 GCA_026706165.1 Gemmatimonadota bacterium | reverse complement strand
AGCACCTTCCTTTCTTTCCAACGGACCAGCATTGCCTGGTCGCATCTTTCAACGGGCTGGAGATCTCGAGCGGTAACAAAAAAGAGCGACCAACTCACCAGAATGCCGGAATTGACTTTGTCGAAGTTCCACGTTCGGAGGAAGTGGAAAACTTCCGCAGGGGCAGTCTTTCGTGAATTCAGGTCGCTCTCGTGCCGGCAAAGATAAATTGGAGAACGCGAGTGTCAAGAAACCACGGCTCCATCCCGGAGCCTCTCTTTCACACACGCGGACGAACCCCGTGGACGGAGCCCCGTGAATCCTGAAAATCGGCCAGGCGAGACAGCGACGGGGACGGTCCTCCTGCGCCGCACCCTACGCGATCAGATCTCGCAGACCTCTCACAAGGCGGTCCATCCCTTCCGCCACGGTACCGGGCTGAAGGGCTCCGTAGGCGACGCGGAGGTAGCAGGCATCGGTCATCCCGAAGCCGGATCCCGGAATGGCGGCGACCTTGAAATCCCTCACCAGGCGTTCGACAACCTGCATCGAGTCGAGGTCGCAATGCAGGCGGACCAGCAGGTAGAAAGCGCCGTTCGACTCCGGCACCGTGCACAGGTCCTCAACCTCTCCGAGCCTTTCCAGACAGAGCCGCCGTACCTGCGAGAGCTTCCCGACGCGGCCGCGGCAGTACTCGTGCCCCGCATCGAGGGCCCCCGCAGCGGCGACCTGGGAAACGACCGGGGGGCAGATCAGGATCGTGTCCTGGCTTTTCTCGAGGGCCCGCAGCAGGTGCCGGGGAGTCACCATGTAACCGACCCGCCAGCTGGCCAGGCTGTACGACTTCGAGAACGAGAACAGGGAGATCGTGTGCGCCTCGTTATCGGGCATTGAACCCACCGAAAAGTGCTCTGCCCCATCGTAGGTGAAGTACTCGTAGGCCTCGTCGCTGAAATGGTAAAGCCCTTGCCGCCGGCACAGCTCGTTGACCCTTTGCAGGACCTCGCCCGGATAGACGACTCCGGCCGGGTTGTTGGGAGAGATGGTTACGACGGCGCGCGTGCGCGCCGACAGGCAGGCCTCGACGACGGCGGGGTCGAGCTGGTAGTCCGGCCCTGTCGGCGCCAGCACCGGCCGGCAGTTCGCCATGGCTATCGCCATCTCGTGGTTGAAGTAGAAGGGCGCGGCGATCACCACCTCGTCCCCGGGGTCGCAGACCGCCAGCAGGGCATGGTAGAAGGCCATGTTGCTGCCCGCGGTGACCACGAGGGCCTGTCCGTCGCCCACGGCGATCCCGTTTTCGCAATGGAGCTTGGCGAGCAGCTTCTCGCGCAGCTGCGGAATCCCCGACGCGGCCTGGTAGTGGTGTTCCTCGATTTCGCCGCCGAAACGGGAAACCGCTTCCAGCGCCTGCGGCGGCGGCGGATAGTGGACGACCCCTTGACCGAGGGAGATGGTGCCGGGGTTGTCGCGGATCAGCGCCGCGACGTCGGGAATGACCGGACTGAGGACCTCGGCCATGCGCCGCGACTCCTTCATGGCGCGGCGCGGCCTCCCGGTGCCGCCGCCAGCCCTCACTGGTCGAGGACCTGCTGCAGCAGGTCGTACAGGCGGTCGAGCTCGGCCCTGGCGACCTCGTCCGGCTCGAACGAGAGAGGACCCCGGTGATGCTGGCCGGGGAACAGACCCTGCCGGTGGAGCATGTGGCGTCCGGCGGTGATGAACCCGTCGAGACCGCCCTGGAGCTGCAGGGTTGCCAGCGCGCAGACGGGAAACCAGAGGTCGTAGATCCTCTCCTCTTCCCCCGCCTCCAGGGCCTGCCAGAGCGCCACCAGCCCGGAGAGCATTTCCACTCCCGGTATGGTCCCGTTCACGCCGCGGCGATGCGAGTCGATCAGGAGAACCCCGCCGCTCCCCTCGAAGATGCCGGAGCGGCCGGCAGTGCTCTCGCGCAAGGCGGAAATCGCCGGCCCGAGGGGGGTCGCCTCGGGCTTGAAGAGGATGCGGTCTCCGTACTGGTGAAACAGGTCCACCTGGAACTGCACGCTCATCGGACTGCCGACGTAGGAACTGGCGTCCTGGACGAACATCGGAAGCTCGACGGCGTCGAGAATCGCCTCGAAGTAGGAGCGCAACTCCTCCTGGGGCAGAGCGCGGGAAACCGGCGGCAGGGCCATCGTTGCCGCCGCTCCTCCCTGTTCGGCGGCGCGGGCGTAGAGGACCGCCTGACCGGTGCTCTCGGCGCCGACGTTGACGACGACCGGACCCCTTCCCGCGGCGAACTTCACCAGTTCCGCAGGGAGCCGAAGACGCTCCTCCCCGGTGAGCCGCAGCAGGTCGGAAACCAGGGCGAGGCAGAGACCGTCCGCGCCGAGGTCGAAGATGTGGTCGACCTCCCTTTGCAGTGTGGCAAAGTCGATCGACAGGTCGGCATTGTAGGGCATGCTGACGACCGGCAGGACGCCGCCGAACCGTTTCGCGGTCACGGCATCCTCCCCGCGGCGCGCACGGCGTCCTGCAGGAACTGTTGTATTCCTTCGTTGGCCGCGGCCATGAACAGGGGAAATTTGGCCCGCCTCATGTAAGCCGGCGCCCTGCCCCCCCTGAGGAAGCAGCGCGCTCCGGCCTCCTCGGCTATCAGGGAGGGGGGGCCTACGTCGTACACCTCGACCTGCCGCGTGAGATAGGCGCACAGCTCCCCCTCGGCCAGCAGGGTGAGCACCAGGGCGGCGCCGATCGGGTGCTCGCGGGGTTCGAGTCGGGGGCGGAGCAGCGCCCGGTAAGGCCGCGCCTTGGACGAGACGAAGGCCGCATTCGTCCTGGGAGTCGAGGGCAGCCGCAGGCGGCGAAGCCGGCGGTTTCCGGTCTGCACCCAGGCTCCGCGGCCGCGTATCGCCGTGAATATCTTGCCCTCATCCGGACGGGCGACTATGGCGGCCTGCATCAGTCCCTTCCTGCACAACCCGACTGACAGGTGGTAGGGTGCGTCGCCGCGCTGGAAGTGCCAGGTGCCGTCGATCGGATCGAGAATGACCGCGTATTCGCTGCGATTTCCCCGGAAGCGCCGCTTCAGGGCGGTGTCCTCTTCGGCGATGCAGCGAATCTCCGGGTAGCGTTGCAGCACCACCGCCAGGATGATCTCCTGCAGGGCGCCGTCGAGGGCGGTGAGCACGCTCGACGCCTCCTGCGCCTTCGACCCGGTGAGGCTGGTGTCGGCCGCCTTTCCCAGGTCGGCGACCCGGCCGTAGAAAATCAGCGACGCTTCGGCGCACTGGCGCACCACAGGCAGCAGTGTATCGACGAATTCCCGCGGATCGATCTGTCGGGACATGGGAGTTCCTAACGAAACGGGCCCCGGGAAGGAACTCCCGGGGCCCCGGCGGGACAGGCTGTCTGCTCCGCGCCCTCAGCCGGCGGCCTCCTGGTACTGCTCGGAGTGCCGCTGCAGGGCAGCCACGACCCGGTCCGGGCTCATCGGCAGCTCGCAGAGACGGACGCCGACGGCATCGTAGATGGCGTTGGCGATCGCCGCCATCGGAGGAACCAGGGGAACCTCCCCGACGCCGCGGATCCCGTGCGGGCTGGCCGGGTTGTTAACCTCCACCAGTATGCAGTCCACCATCGGCAGGTCGAGGGTGGTCGGCATGCGGTAGTCGAGGAAGGTCGGATTGGCCATGGTGCAGTCATCGCCGTAGAAATACCCCTCGGTAAGGGCCCAGCCGATCCCCTGGACGACGCCGCCCTGGATCTGCCCCTCCACGTAGGAAGGGTGAATGGCCTTGCCGACGTCCTGGGCGGCGGTGTAGCGGAGGATGCGGACCTTGCCGGTCTCCGTGTCGACCTCGACATCGACGGCGTGCGTCGCGAAGGCATTGCCGGGACCGGAAGCGTTGATCGCGCCGGTGCCCTCGATCGGACCGCCGGTCGAACCCTGCTCCGCGGCGACTTCGTTGAAAGTCAACCCCTTGCCCGAATCGGACTTGCAGACGAACCGGCCGTTGTCGAACTCGACGTCCCCCTCCTCGACCTCCAGCTGCAGGGCGGCGCGCACCCGCATCTTTTCCTTGACGTCTTCGGCGGCGAGATAGCAGGCGTGGCCGGTCGCGTAACAGACGCGGCTTCCGCCGGTGCCGTCGGTGTAGCCGATCGAATCGGTGTCGACCACCATCGGGTTCACCTGGTCGGCGGAGAGACAGAGAGTCTCGGCCACGATCATCGCCATGGCGGCGCGGGTGCCGCCGATGTCGGCCGAGCCTTCCTGCAGGGTCACGGTGCCGTCCGTTGCCACGACGATGGTCGCCGCCGACTGCCCGCCGCCGTTGAACCAGAAACCGGAGGCGACTCCGCGGCCTTGGTTTGGACCGCTCGGTACCGGGCTCCGGTAGTGGTCGGAGTCGACGAGGGGAGCGACCGTTTCCTCGCAGCCGATCTCTCCGTAGATCGTGCCGTCGGCCCTGCGGGTGCCCTCGCGGGCGGAGTTCCGGCGCCGCAGCTCCAGGGGATCCATTCCGATCCTTTCGGCGAGCTCGTCGATCACGGTCTCGGACGCGAAGGCGGCGTTCGGAGCTCCCGGGGCGCGGTAGGCGCTCGATTTCGGCTTGTTGACGACGACGTCGTAGGCGTCGATGGTGACGTTGGGAATGTTGTACGGGGCGAGAATGCACTGGGCCCCGGCGCCGACGGCAGAGCCGGGATAGGCGCCGGCTTCGTACACCATGTAGCAGTCGGCGGCGACGAGGCGGCCGTCATTGGTCGCCCCCATCCTGATCCGCTGGAACGACCCGGGGGCCGGACCGGTCGCCTCGAACACCTCGCTCCGGCTCATCAGCATCTTCACCGGGTGGCCGGTCTTGTGCGACATCACGGCGGCGGCCGGTTCCATGTAGATCGGGAATTTGCCGCCGAACCCGCCGCCGATTTCGCAGGGGATCACCTTGACTTTCGAGATCGGGAGCTGCAGCACTTCCGCAAGCTGGGCGCGGATCTGGAACGGCCCCTGGGTGCTAACCCAGACGGTGACCGTGCCGTCCTCCTTCCAGAAGACGGTCGTGTTGTGGGGCTCGATGTAACCCTGGTGAACGGTTGCGGTGTGAAACTCCCTCTCGACGACGACATCCGCCTCGGCAAAGCCTCTCTCGAGGTCCCCCATCTTGTGCTGGTTGTAGCTGGCGACGTTGCTCTTCCTGCCCGAATCCTCCCCCATCGACTGGGTGGTGCGGTTTTCGTCGAGCAACGGGGCCCCCTCTTCCATCGCTTCGCGCACGTCGACGACGGCCGGCAGGGGCTCGTACTCTACGTCGATCAGGGCCAGCGCCTCTTCGGCGATGTGCGGGCTCGTCGCGGCGACCGCGGCCACCGCGTGGCCCTTGTACAGAACCTTGTCCGAAGCCAGGCTGTTCTGGGCGATCTCGCGGATGTTGACGAGGGTTTCGCCGATGTCGGACAGCTTGTCGACCGTCTCGACGAGATCGTCGGCGGTGGCGACTGCGCGGATCCCTTCGACCTCGAGAGCCCTGCTGGGGTCGATGGAAAGGATGCGGGCGTGGGCGAGAGGACTGCGCAGCACCTTGCCGTAGAGAGTATCCGGAAGCCTTACGTCGGC
>JAPOZF010000638.1 GCA_026706165.1 Gemmatimonadota bacterium | reverse complement strand
GCGGGACCGGCGGTCGTCACCGGAAAGCCTGGGGCCAGCTGCCGCGAACGGAAATTAGTACCGGACATTGCGGCCGGCAAATGATCCGCCGGACTGGTTTGTCAGCTCCGTACCTGCTGCCGGATATTCTGCAGTTTGCGATGCAGGGCAGGTCCCCAAGCCCTGGCGGAACGAAAACAGGAGACCATGACGAAGCGGGCGCTGATTACGGGAATAACCGGGCAGGACGGGTCGTACCTGGCCGAGTTGCTGCTCTCGAAGGGGTACGAGGTCGTCGGCCTCAGCCGTCGTTCCACGAGCTACCACCACGAAAACATCGGCCACCTGTACGGAAGGATCACCCTCGAGTACGGCGACCTGATGGACGGCCCCAGCATCGAGCGGGTCGTCGCCGAGTACCAGCCTGACGAGGTCTACAACCTCGCGGCCCAGTCGGTACCGGCCGACAGCTGGACCCAGCCGGTGGTTACCGCCGAGATCACCGCGGTCGGGACCACCCGCATTCTCGAAGCCGTCAAGCGCTGCTGTCCGTCCGCCCGCTTCTACCAGGCGAGCAGCCGCGAGATCTACGGCGGCTCTTCCGCCGCTGTCATCGACGAGTCGACGCCGCTTGCGGCCAACAACCCCTACGGGGTGGCCAAACTCTACGCCCACCAGATGACCGAGACCTACCGCGAGTCGTACGGCATGTTCGCCTGCGGCGGGGTGCTGTTCAACCACGAAAGCCCCCGCCGCAGCCTGCACTTCGTCACCCGCAAGGTCACCATGGCCGTGGCCTGCCTGAAGACCGGGACTGAGGAGGTGCCGCTGAACGAGGCCGGGCTCCCCCTGGTGAGCGGCGGCAAGCTGAGGATGGGGGACCTCGACTGCGTCCGCGACTGGGGGTACGCAAAGGAATACGTCGAGGCGATGTGGCTGATGCTGCAGCAGGACGAGCCCGGCACCTACGTGATCGCGACCAACACGGCGCACACGATCCGCGAGTTGTGCGCGGTGGCGTTCGGCCACGCCGGGATGAACTGGGAGGAGCACGTCGTCAGCGACGAGCGTTTCATCAGGCCCACGGAGATCGGCGCCTCGCGCGGCGATTTCTCCCGGGCGAAGGAGGAGTTAGGCTGGGAGCCGGGGACGATGTTCGACGAGCTGATTCGACTGATGGTCGACGCCGACGTCGAGCGTCTTTCGAAGCAGCGGACAGGATTCACAACCACACCTGAATAAGAGGCGAAAATCCACATGAGCATGTTCGATCTGAGCGGCAAGACAGCCATCGTCACCGGGGGCAACAGCGGCATCGGCCTCGGGTTCGCGCGCGGCCTGGCGGGAGCCGGGGCCACGGTCGCCATCGCGGCGCGCAACGAGGAGAGGAACGCCGCGGCGGTGGCCGAGTTGGAGGAAGCGGGCGGACGTGCCTTCGCCGTCCGTTGCGACGTCTGCTCCGAGGGGGAGATTGCCGAGATGGCCGGCAAGGTGGTCGAGGAGGCGGGAGGCATCGACATCCTCGTCAACAACGCCGGCACCAACGTCCGCAAGCAGCCGGAGGAGTTGAGCTACGAGGAGTGGAAGCTGGTGCTGGAGACAAACCTCGACAGCGCTTTCCTGTGCAGCAGGGCATGCTTCCCGGCGATGAAGCGGGCCGGGGCCGGAAAGATCCTCAACAACGGTTCCATGCTGTCGATCTTCGGTGCCCCGTGGGGTTCCCCCTACGCCTCCTCCAAGGGGGGAATGGTGCAGCTGACCAAGTCCCTGGCGACCGCCTGGGCGCAGTACAACATCCAGGTCAACTGCTTCCTCCCCGGATTCATCGACACCGCCCTGACCCGGGCGGCGCGCGTGCAGGTGGAGGGCCTGAACGAAAAGGTGCTGTCCCGCTGCCCAACCGGGCGCTGGGGAAGTCCCGACGACTTTGAGGGCCTCGCGGTGTTCCTGTCGAGCCCGGCATCCGACTATATCACCGGCACGGCGATCCCGGTCGACGGCGGGTTCTCCGTCAACATGCTGTAGGCCCCTGCGCATGGCGACCCTGATCACCGGAGGCACCGGATTCATCGCCGCGGAAGTCGCGCGCCTTCTCGTCTCCCGGGGGGAGACGGACCTCACTGTTTTCGACATCGACGACTCGCCCCGCCGCCTCGATGAAATCGCCGGCAAGGTGAGGATGGTGCGCGGCGACGTCGGCAACTTCAGCCACGTTCTCGAAGCCGTCCGCGACAGCTCTCCGGAGGTCATCTACCACCTCGCGGGGATGCTGTCCCTCGGCTGCGAGGCCGACCCCCACTCGTCGATACGGGTCAACGCCCTGGGCACCTACCACGTGCTCGAGGCCGCCCGCCTGTTCGGGGTCGGCAAGGTGATCTTCTCCAGCAGCATCGGCACCTACGGAAGCGGCATCACCACCGATGCCATGGACGACCTCACCCTGCAGCGGCCGCTGCTGGTGTACGGGGCCTGCAAGCTGTTCGGCGAGCACCTCGGACTCTTCTACCGGCGCAAGTACGGCCTCGACTACCGCGGCCTCCGCTATCCCCCCGTGGTCGGTCCCGGGGTCCGGTCGCTCGGGGTGACCCAGTACATCTCCTGGGCGATCGAGGAGTCGGGCAGGGGGAACCCCTTCGCGATCTGGGTGCGGCCCGACACCCGCGCCACGGTGCTCTACTTCAAGGACATCGCGCGCGCCACCGTCGAGCTTGCCGGGGCGCCGGCGCAAGACCTGCGGATGATCAACTACCTGCTCTCCGGACCGGTGCCTACCGCGGGAGAGGTGGCCGCCGCGGTACGCGACCGGGTTCCCGGGGCGCGGATCGAGTTTGCCGTAGACCCGGAGCGGCAGGCCCTTGCCGAGCACGCGGGCCTGAGGATCGACGACCGCTGCGCGCGCGAGGAGTGGGGGTGGAAGCCGGTCTACGGCCTCGGGGAGATGGTCGACGACTTCCTGCGCGAGCTGCGCGAGAACCCACGGCGGTACGGCGGTTGACGCCGGGCCAATTCAATTTTCGGGCCGGTACCCAGGCCGGCCTGCCTTGCAGGTCAACAACGCGGAACCGGAAAAAATGAGCGAAGAGATCTGCTTTGACGACGCCACCGGGCTCGCAGCGCGGATACGCGCAAGGGAGCTTTCGCCGGTGGAGGTCACGACCGCCTTCCTCGACCGGATAGAAGCGGCAGACCCCGGGGTCCACGCCCTCGTTACCCTGGCAGGCGACGCCCTCGAGCAGGCGCGGGAGGCGGAGGAGGCGGCGGTCCGGGGCGAGTTCCGCGGCCCCCTGCACGGGGTGCCGTTCACCGCCAAGGACTGCTTCGACACCGCGGGGGTGAGAACGACCCGGGGTTCGCTGATCTTCGCCGACCTCGTGCCGGATACCGATGCCGCGGCGGTCGGCAGGCTCAAGGCCGCCGGAGGAATCCTGATCGGCAAGACCAACCTGCCGGAGTTCGCGCTGCGGGCCGAGACCGCCAACCGCCTGTTCGAGCGCACCCTCCACCCCATGGACCCGGAGCGGACCTGCGGGGGCTCGAGCGGCGGCGAGGCCGCGGCCGTCTCCTCCGGTCTCTCCCCCCTCGGGATCGGCACCGATCTCGGCGGCTCCAACCGGCTGCCCTCCCACTACTGCGGCAACGTCGGGTTCAAGCCGACCCACGGCCGCGTCCCCCTGACCGGTTCGTGGCCGGAGTTGACCTGCCGCCACATGCACGCGGGGCCGCTCTGCCGCAGCGTTCGCGACGCCGCCCTGGCGCTGTCGGTGCTGTCGGGCCCCGACGGGGAGGACCCCTACGCCACGTCGGAACCGTTCCGGTTGGAGGAGGAAGCGGAAGGCGGGATCGCCGGCCTGAGGGTCGGCGTGTTCTCCGAAGGGCCGTTCGCGCCGGTGGAGAAGGAGATTCGCGGCGCCGTGTCCGGGGCGGCTGCGGCCCTGGAAGGGGCGGGGTGCATGGTCGAGGAGGTCGAATTCGACTGGTCGGACAGGATGCCGATCGACGTCTGCATGACCATGGTAAGGGCCGAACTCCGGGGCTACCTCGAGCCCTTCATCGACGGCCGGGATGAAGAGCTGAGCGAGCCGATCCGGGGGCTGCTCGACCTGCCGCGGCCCTCCCTGGAGGAGTTCCTAGAATCGATGGACAAGCGCGACCTGCTTGCCCGGGACATGGCCGGGTTCTTCGCCGGCCACCAACTGCTTCTCTGTCCGACGTCACCTGTCACCGCGCATGGGCACGAAGCGGAGACCCTGCTCATAGACGGCGAGGAGGCCGGTCCGGGGCACGCCGCGAACATCACCGCGGCCTTCGGTCTGGTCGGCTGCCCGGCGGTGTCGGTGCCGTTCGCCAGGACCGGGGAAGGGCTGCCGATCGGGGTTCAGGTGGCGGCCCGGCATTTCGACGAGGCCACCCTGTTCCGGGCGGCAGCGGCGCTCGAGTCCGCCGGGGGGCAGAGCCGCGGGGCCTGACCCCCCGGCGCGGCCGGCTCTGGCCGCAAGGATTCGCCAGACAAGCTGTTGCCGGTGAAGGTCACGGGCGGTCCGGGCTCGCGGACCTGCCCCGGCCCCGGGAGGGTCTGAGGGAATTCCGGGGGGCGCCTTTTCCGCTCACCCCTTCGGCACCACCATGGCGCGGTCGCCGTAGGGGATCGTGTCCATCCCGGTGTCGTAGATGCGCTCGAGGAAATCGCGGTCCCACGGCCGCTCGGCCGCCGGCAGCCGCTCGACTTTCCCCTCCTTCAGGAAGATGAAGTGGTCCCCGTAGAGGAAGGCGCTGTTGGGGTCGTGGAGGACGGCGAGGACGGTGAGGTCGGCGTCGACCAGCTCGCGGATCAGCCTGAGCAGGTGGGCCTGGTTGAGGAAGTCGAGGTGGGAAGTCGGCTCGTCCAGCAGAATGAGGCGGGGTTGCTGGGCGAGGACCCTGGCGATGCGGACCATCTGCTGCTCGCCGCCCGACAGCTCGGTGTAAGGGCGCTCCCTCAGGTGGAGGATGCCGATCCGCCGCAGGGCCTCGACGGCGATATCGAGGTCCTCCTGCTTCGGCGCGTATGACACGTAGCTGGCGCGTCCGGTCAGCACCACGTCCTCGACGGCGAAGGGGAACACCGGGCGGTGGTGCTGGGGCAGGTAGCCAAGGACCTTGGCCCGCCCCCGGGTCGAGAAGGAACGCAGCTCCTCCCCCATGATTTGCACCTGGCCGCGCTCGAACTCGAGCATGCCCCCCAGAATGCGCATGAGGGTCGACTTGCCGCTGCCGTTCTTGCCGAGCAGCACGGTGAACTGCCCCGAGGGGATCTCGAGGGAGATCTCGTCGAGGATCGGCCTTTCCTCGTATGCGAAGGAGAGTTTCTCGACCGTTATCGCCGGGCTCAGTCCTCCCATCCGATCCGCGCTTTCTTGAGCAGGAAGATGAAGAACGGCCCCCCGAGCAGGGTGGTGAAGACCCCGACCGGGATCTCGAAGGAGGCCAGCGTTCGCGAGCAGGTGTCGACGAGCAGCAGGAAGGCGCCGCCGAAGGCGAAGGACGCCGGCAGGGTGTGGCGGTTGTCCGGCCCCAGCAGCATGCGCACCATGTGCGGAACCGCCAGTCCGATCATGCCGATGACCCCGG
>JAPOZF010000546.1 GCA_026706165.1 Gemmatimonadota bacterium | reverse complement strand
TGTCTGGCTGCTGGGAGCTCCGGGGGAGTTCCTCGGGCGGGGAGACCCCAAGATCCTGATGGCGGTGCCGACGTGGCTTTCGTATGCCGCCTACCTGTACCTGCGCGGTGTTCGCGGTCAGTACGGGAGCCGCCTGAAGTGGCTGGTGATCGCCGGGTTCGTGTTCGTCGTCGCCAATCTTCTCGGCGTGCGCCACGACTTCGCGGAGTCCCAGGACCTGTAAGGGGGCCAGCGGCACCCGGAAGGTAGGGTGCCGAATTCCATGCCTACGAAATAACGGGGCGGGCATCCGAAATGCCGTGGATCTCCGATATTTCGTAGGATCCACCTTTGTGGAAGGACTTCTGAGTTTTATACAACCTGTTGTTAATTATTGACTTTGATTTTTCCTGGTCGAGGGGCACAGTAGTTGCATTTATCGGGAAAGGCTGTCGCCGCACCGCTTCGTAATCGGAACATCGGGGCTCGATGGCAAAGCGTTCGAGCATGAACGATTGCCGCAATCCTCCGGGTAGACGGGATGAAACCACGAGAGAAACAACGCCTGGCGTTGACGGGGAATCCGTGAAACAGGAGACCCGTCTGAAATTTGTCCTCCTGACAACCGGCCTCGCCCTGGCCGGGACAGCCGGCGCCAGCCCCCACCACGTCCTCGAGGTCGAGCGCTTCCCGGCCCCGCCCGTGCTCGACGGCGAGTTCACGGACTGGAGCGGCGCCCACTGGACCCGGTTCTATCCCGGCGCCCCGCAGATGTCCGGGTTCAACGAGCTGAAGGACGACGGCGTGTCGGAACCGCCCGGCACCGCCGGCACGGCCGCCGACCTGTCGGGCCGCTTCTCGATCCGCTGGGACGACGGCTGGATCTATCTCGCCGCCGACGTGACCGACAACGTCCACGACGTCTCCGGCGGCACCAGCCTGACCTGGTACCTGAAGGACGCGATAGCCCTGTACCTCGACGTCCCGGACGACGGCGACGGCGGCGAGTGGATCCCGGGAGACCACGCCTTCGCCTTCGTCGCCGACCCCTCCGGTCCTCAGGACGGGCGCTGGTGGCGGCGCGGGGAAGCGCAAGGAAGCGAGGAGTCCCCTGCTCCTCCGGAGACGCGCCTGGCGGTCGCCCTCAGCGAGACGGGATACCGCATCGAGGCGGCGGTTCCGATGGGGCCGCTGACGGAACGCACCCCGGAGTGGAGGCCCCCGTTCGCCGGGCGCTCGGCCGGCTTCTTCCTGCTCGCCGCCGACCCGGACGGAGGTGCGGAGAGGGTCAGCCAGATCCTGTACGGCGGGGACGACGACAACGACGCCAACTGGGCGTCCCTGCGGTTCGTCGAGGAGCGCGGTCCTGCCCCGGAAAGCGCCGGTCCCGGACCCGTGCTCGGGCGCCTTGCCGTTCCCCTGTCGCCGGAACGCGCCCGAGAGTTCCCCGGGGAGTTCGACGCGGCCCTGCTTCCGCTTCTCGAACGGCACGGCTTTCAGGCGGTAGAGGGCCCCGCCGCAGGGGTGGATCCATGGTACACGCGTTTCTTCACGGCTCCCGGCGCCACCCGGCTGCGGCAGTGGTGGGCGGACGTCGAGACCGATCCGGAATGGATCGCCGCGAAAGTCGCCCTGGCACCTTTCGGCGCCCGCGGAAACGGGCAGAATTCCTCTGCCGCCCCGCGGGCGCTGAACGCTTGGATGCACCTCTACTCCTCTCCCGCCGGCGAGGGGATCCTCAGGGAGCTGGGGCCGGGCAATCCCCGGAACATCGAGCCGGTCACCGTGCGCGCCGGCGCCGGCGTCCGCAGCGGCAACTGGTGGAACCTCTCAGTGCCGGACGGAGTGCCGCAGACCGGGGAGATCCTTCAGGACGAGGAGGGCGCCCTGTGGCTGGCGACGGATCTCGGGGTCAGCCGCTTCGACGGCGTCCACGTCACCGGTTACGAGGTCTCGAAGGTGCTGCACGACGGATTCGTCAACGGGATCCACCGCGACCGGAGGGGAAACCTCTGGGTGGCGCGCGGCATGCGGACCTCCGATGGAAAGGGGGGCGGGCTGAGCCGCTTCGACGGCCTCGGCTGGCGCGACTTCCACGTCGAGGACGGGCTGCCGTACAACTACCACAGCGCGGTCGCCGAGGACGCGGCCGGCCGCCTGTGGTTCGCGGCCGGGCGGGGCGTGAGCAGCCTCGCGGGGAACCGCCTGACCAGCTATACCCCGGAGCATGGGTTGCCCGCCCCGTTTGTGCTCGACGTGCTGGGCACCAGGGACGGGGCGGTGTGGTTGGCGACCGCCGGCGGGGTGTCCCGCTTCGACGGCTCGACCTTCACCAACTACACCGGGACGGACGGCCTGCCGGGCGGCGTCCAGGCCATCGCCGAGGACAGCTCCGGCAGGTTGTGGGTGGCCGGGGACGGGGGGGTCTCATACCGGGACGGGGAGGCGTTCCGCCGCTTCGAAACAGGCGGCCTCGAACGGGTCACCGCGGTCGAGGAGGACCGCTTCGGCAACCTGTGGTTCGCATCGAAGGCCGGTCTGCATCGATACGACGGGGAGGTGGTGCGGTCCATGGGAAAGGAAGACGGCCTGCTGAACCCCTTCCTCTACTCCGTCATGGAAGACAGGGAGGGCAACCTGTGGGTGGGAACCCACGAAGGCCTGAGCCGGTATGACGGGGAACTGGTGAAAACCTTTTCCGCGGCCGACGGACTTCCCTCCGACCTCGTGATCAGGATGGAGGAGGATCCGCAGGGGCGGATCTGTCTGGCGACCTTGGGAGACGGACTGGTGCGCTTCGACGGCCGCAGGTTCGAGACCTTCACCACCGCCGACGGCCTGCCGAGCGACACGCTCCTCGCCCTGATGACGGACCGGTCCGGGACCCTCTGGGTCGGCACCATGGCCGGCCTCGCCGCCTTCGACGGCGCCTCGTTCCGCGCCTTCACGACCGCCGACGGGCTCTCGGACAACGAGATCTGGCGCATCGCCGAGGACCCCGGCGGGAAGATCTGGGTCAACACCCGCTGGGGCGTGAACTACAGCGACGGCGAGCGCTTCAGGCCCCTCGAAGGGAGGTCGCTGCCCGGCAAGCTGAAGCTGATGGAGGGAGGCTTCGCCGACGCCGGGGGAAACCTCTGGTTCACCGGGCAACAGCAGGGCCAGGGCGGGCTGTTCCGCTTCGACGGGGAGGTATTCCGCAAGTTTCCCCTCGCCGGCAGCTTCGCCGACTCGCCGCTGGCCATGCTGGCCGACGAAGGGGGCCTGTGGCTGGGCACAGGGAACGGCCTGGTGCGTTTCGACGGCGAGAGCTTCGAGACCTGGACGACCCGCGACGGCCTGACCGGCAAAAGCATCCACGCCATGACCCGGGACGGGGCCGGCCATCTCTGGCTGGCCTCGTTCGGAGGGGGGATCGACCGCTTCGACGGCGAGGTCTTTCAGAACCTCCACCGTCCGGACGGCCTGCCGAGGGACTCGGCGAACGGCATCCTCGTGGCCGGGGACGGCTCGGTCTGGATTGCGACGCTGGACGGCATCACCCGCTACCGCCCGGGGCGCCTGCCTCCGCCGGTCCGCATCACCCAGGTCGTCGCCGACCGGTCCTACCGGCCGGAAGAGGAGATATCCGTGCCCTCGTCGCAGGAGCTGATCGCGTTCGAATTCCGGGGCACGAGCCTCAGGGGACGGCCCGACCGCATCCTCTACCTGTACCGCCTGCTCGGCCGCGAGCAGGAGTGGCGGCAGACGCGGGAGACCCGGGTCGAGTACGCCGGCCTGCCCCGGGGGGACTACACCTTCGAGGTGGTGGCCGTCGACGCCGACCTCAACCGCTCCCGGAACCCGGCGGCGGCCGCCCTCGAGGTGCGGTTTCCCTACGACCAGCTGGCGTGGATCCTGTCGATCGGCGCCGGACTTCTCCTGGTTGCGGGGTTCACCCTTGTCCATTTCCGCAACTATCACCGCCTCGAGGAGGCGCGCACCGCGGCCGAGGCCGCCAACGAGGCCAAGAGCGCCTTCCTCGCCAACATGAGCCACGAGCTGCGGACCCCCCTCAACGGCATCCTCGGCTACGCGCAGATCCTCGGCCGGGACCGCGGGCTTTCGCGCCCCCAGCGGGAGGGGGTCGACACCATCCGGCGCTCCGGAGAGCACCTGCTGACCCTGATCGACGACATCCTCGACCTGTCGAGGATCGAGGCCCACAAGCTCGAGCTGGAAACCGGGGAGTTCGACCTGGGGGAATTCGTCGAGACCCTGGCCGACCCTGTGCGCATGCGCGCCGGGCAGAAAGGGCTGGAGTTCACGTGCCGGCTCGACCCCGGCCTGCCGGCGGGGGTCAGGGGGGACGAGCGCAGGCTCAGGCAGGTCCTTCTCAACCTGCTGGGCAACGCCGTGAAGTTCACGGACGAGGGATCGGTGCGACTCGCGGTGGAGCGCGGCCCCGCCGGCGACGGGCGCGTCCGTTTCAGCATCGAGGATACCGGCGCCGGGATACCGGAGAGCGCGCGGGAAAAGATCTTCCAGCCGTTCGAGCAGCTGACCAAACCCGGAGTCGTGGTCGAGGGCACGGGGTTGGGCCTGGCGATTACCAGGGAGCTTGTCGAGCTGATGGGGGGCGGGCTCGGGGTGGAGAGCCGGGCGGGGAAGGGAAGCACCTTCAGGGTGGACCTGCCCCTGGCCGCGGTCCCGGGGTGGGAGCCGGCGGAGAGAGGTCCCGAGGCGGCTCCCACCGGGTACAACGGGAAACGCCTGAAGATCCTGGTCGCCGACGACCGTTCGGAGAACCGGATCCTGCTGGCGAACATGCTGCAGCCGCTGGGTTTCGAGGTGGTCGAGGCAGCGGACGGCGAAGAGTGCCTCGCCAGGCTCGGGGAAAACCGCGTCGACCTGCTGCTGGTCGACCTCGTCATGCCCGGAGTCGACGGCTTCGAGGTCGCGCGGCGGGTGCGAGCTTCGGAGGAATGGCGCCACCTGCCGGTCATCGCCGTCTCGGCCAGCGTCTACGAGGAGCACCAGCAGCAGAGCGGGGAGGCCGGGTGCAGCGACTTTCTCGCCAAGCCGGTCGACGAGCGGCTGTTGTGGAAAAAACTCGAGCAGCACCTCGGGCTCGAATGGACCTGCGGCGAGGCGGAGAAGGAAGTGGAAGGCGCATCCGAAGGGGTGGTCGCGCCGCCCGGGGATGAGGCGGCCGCGCTCCGCGAGGCGGCCCGCAGGGGAGACATCGTCACCGTGCGCGATGAAATCGACCGGATCGCCGCACTGGGAAGCGAGTACGCCGCTTTCGCGCAAAGGGCGGGTGAAATGGCGCGGAACTTCGACCTCAGCGGAATCGTCGAGATGATCGATTGCGCAAACCGGAAACAGGACTCGGTCTCGTGACGGATACAGGGAGCCCCGGTTCTGCGACGACGGTCCTGGTGGTCGACGACACCCCGGCCAACCTCGAGGTCCTGGTGAGCGCCCTGTCGCATGCGCGCTTCGGGGTCCTCGTCGCCACCAACGGCAGCGAAGCCCTGGAGCGGGCCCGGCGTCAGGAGGTCGACCTCATCCTGCTCGACGTGATGATGCCGGGGATCGACGGCTTCGAGACCTGCGCGAGGCTGAAAC
>JAPOZF010000541.1 GCA_026706165.1 Gemmatimonadota bacterium | reverse complement strand
AGGTAAGCGGTGGGCAACTGCAGGCATAGCGGGGCGAAATGCCTTTTGCGGCCGCCGCGATCCTCATCGTCCTCAGCCAAGAGGGCTCCGTAACCACCTGGTTCGGCGACTGCGAGTTCCAACCCCTGCCGCAGCCGGCCTGCAACCCCCACTGAACCCATGACAGAAACCGCCATACTCAACGGCACCGTCATCGACGGGACGGGCGCCGGACGCTTCAAGGCTGACGTCCTCATTTCCGGGGACCGGATCACCGCGGTCGGAGACCTTTCCGAGGACACGGGCGCCCGACGCATCGATGCCTCGGGAATGATCGTCGCACCGGGATTCGTCGACACCCACAACCACACCGACGCCTGGCTGCTGAAGACCCCCAACCTGCTCGCCAAGACCTCCCAGGGGTTCACCACCGAGGTCATCATGGCCGACGGCATCTCCTACGCCCCCGTCGACCCGGACACCGTACCTGAGTGGATATTTTATATGAAATCACTCAACGCGCTGTCGTACAGTGAGTACAATGGATGGAAAACTCTGGGAGAATACATGGACCGGGTCGACGGAGCGAACGTGCAGAACGCCGTTGCCCACATCCCGTACGCCAACGTCCGCAGCATGGCCTGCGGCTTCGGCCGCGCCGTCCCCGACGACTTCCAGATGAGCCTGATCCGGCGTGAGATCGAACGCGGAATGGCCGAGGGAGCGGTCGGCGTCTCCACCGGCCTCGACTACATCTCCCAGTGCTTCGCCACCACCGACGAGCTGGTGGAAGCGTGCGAGGTCATGGCGGAGCAGCGCGGCCTGTACGTCACCCACGTGCGTTACCGGAAGGGGATCGTCCCCGCCCTGAAAGAGGCGGTCGAGATCGGCAGGCGCGCCAAAGTCCCCGTGCACGTTTCGCACCTGAAAGCGGCGGACCCGGCCACCATCGAGCAGGTTCTCGAGTACGTCGACGGAACCGCGCGCCACGAGGTCGACTTTTCTTTCGACGTGTACCCCTACCTGCCGGGGAGCACAATGCTGAACTTCCTGCTGCCGTACGAGGTCTGGGAGGACGGACCGCTCGCGGCGATTGCAAAGCTCAAGGACCCCCCCCTGCGAAGGCAGTTCGCCGCCGATCTCGAGCCTGACCGCTTTCCCCACACCCGCATCGCCTGGCTGCAGAGCGCGGAGAACGCCTGCCATATCGGCAGCTCGATAATGGAGTACATCGAGGCGGTCGGCAAGGCCCCCGCCGACGCCCTCTGCGACCTGCTGATCGAGGAGGGCCTCGCCGTGCTGATGGTCTTCCACCACGGCGACGACTCGCTGGTCTCCCCCTTTCTCTCACACGACCTCTACATGATGGGGTCCGACGGGGTGTATTTCCCCGACGGACAGGTGCACCCCAGGGTGTACGGGTCGGCTCCCCGCCTGCTGGGGCCCTGCGTGCGCGACCAGAAGCTGTTTTCGCTGGAGGAGGCGGTTCACAAACTGAGCGGCCGCCCCGCCGAGCGCTTCGGGCTGACCCGGCGCGGCCGCATCGCCGAGGGCTGCCACGCCGACGTCGTCCTGTTCGATGCGGATACGGTCGCCGACCGCGCCACCTACGAGAATCCCCACCAGCTCCCCACCGGCATCGACTCGGTGATCGTCAACGGGGTGCAGGTGATCTCCGGGGGGGCCGAGGTCGATCCACTGCCAGAGGTCCTGCCGGGCCGGGCGCTGAAGTACCACTCCTGAAAGGACCGCAATGAACCGACCCCCGGAAGAATTCAGACGCATCGCCGAAAAAGACCTGCTGATCTTCGCAACCGCCTGCCTGCAGCATGCGGGCATGCCGGGCGACCAGGCCACGCTGCTCGCCCGCTGCCTCGTCAACTCAGACCTGCGCGGGGTGCGCTCCCACGGGACCCGCGCCCTCGGCGGGTACTGCGGCGCCTTGCGGAAAGGGACTGTGAACGCCGACCCGGATATTCGCGTCCTCAGGGAGACGGACGTTGCGATCCACGTCGACGGCGGCGGCGGCCTCGGGTACTCGCCGATGATGTCGGCGACCGAGGCGGCGGTCCGAAAGGCCCGCGTCAAGGGAGTCGCGGTCGGAGCCGCCTGCAACATCGGCCACTACGGCTCCGCCGGGCATTACGTCCGACGCGCCATGGAGGAGGGCTGCACCGCCTTTTCGGTGCAGGGGGCCTACCCGCAGTACTACGAGTCGAACGAAAAAAAGCGGGCGATGTACTACGGCAACCCGCCGCTCAGCTTCGGCCTGCCGAGCGCCTCGGAGCCCCCCGTCATCCTCGACTGCGCCACCTGCATCATGGCCGACGACTGGCGAGGAGAGGAGTACGAAGCCCTGGAAACCCTGATCCCGGCGGCGTTCTTCAAGTCGATGGGGTACACCGCGGCCGCAACCGCCCTCGGAGGGGTATTCGCAGGCCTTGCGGACGAAGCCTGCCGGGAGACGAAGCGGAGATACCCTTCCGCCAGACTCGGAGGGATGGTCTGGGTGATGGACATCGGCCTCTTCTGCCCGCCGGAGGATTTCAGGCACGGCATCGACGAGATGGTCCGCCTCGCCCGCGAGCAGATGGTTCCGCTGCAGGGATACGACGAGACGACCCTGCCGGGAGCCGTCGAGGACCGGCTGGAGAAGGATCAGCGGGAGAGCGGCATCCGCATCGGCACGGAGGATGCCGCGCGCCTCGACGTGCTGGCCGGGGAGACCGGGATCGCGATCGACTGGATGTAGCTGTGGTCCTGCGGCAAGGCGGTAGGGATGTCGGGATCTGCCTCCTCGCCCTCGAGTACTGCGGTGTGGAACGCCTCGGGAGGTGGCGGGGGAAGAGAGGTTTCACAATCCCGTCACACACGTCGGAAAGCCCAGGTTGTAAAACCCTCCCGTACCGGAATTCTCACCCGATAACGCCCTCGGACCGCAGGCGGTCCAGCTCGTCCCGGGAAACTCCGGCCAGCTCCCCGAGGATTTCATCGGTGTGCTGCCCAAGGTCCGGAGCCGGACGCGGTTCGAGCACGCAGCCGGCCTGGGAGAACCGCAGCGGTGAGGCCGGGACGGCGATCGAGGACCGGGCGGCCGGCACCTCCTGCCGTCTGATCGCGCCGCGGGCGGCGACGTGGGGATCGGCCACCACCTCCCCTATGTCGTGGATGGGCCCGCAAGGGACCCCCGCCTGCCCGAGAAGGTCGCACCATTCCTCCACCGGACGCCGCGCCAGCGGGGCCGCAAGCAGCTTTTCCATCTCGGCGTGGTTGCGGGTGCGCAGCTCGTTGGTCGCGAAGCGCTGGTCCTCGCACAGCTCCGGCGTGCCGACGGTCTCGCACAGCGACCGCCACAGGCGGTTGTTGCCGGCTGCGATCACCAGGTACCCGTCAGCCGCCCGGAAGAACTGGAAGGGGGTGATCGCCGGGTGGCGGCTTCCCAGCGGCGCCGGCACCTCGCCGGTGACGTCGTAGCGGGCGACGGCGTTCTCGAGCAGGGCGATCTGGCAGTCGAGCATGGAGACGTCGAGGTGCTGCCCCATGCCTGTCTCCCGGGCCCGGGCGAGGGCGGCGACCATGCCGATGACTCCGTAGAGGGCGGCGCTGAGATCGGCTATGGAGGAGCCGACCCTGACCGGGGGCTGGCCCTCGATACCGGTGATGCTGGCGATACCGCTCATCGCCTGGATGATGACGTCGTAAGCCGGCCGGCCGGCGTAGGGACCTGTCTGCCCGAAGCCGGATATCGAGGCGTACACCAGGCGGGGATGCTCGGCATGCAGGCTTTCGTAATCGAGCCCGAAGCGCGCCATGCTGCCCGGGCGGAAGTTTTCAAGCAGCAGGTGGCACCTTCCGGCCAGGGCGCGCGCCAGCTCCTGCCCGCGCTCGTTGCGCAGGTCGACGGCGACGCTCTTCTTGCCGCGGTTGACGCTGGCGAAGTAGGCACTCTCGCCGTTGACGAAAGGCCCGAACCCCCGCGCTTCGTCACCCCCCACGGGGAGCTCGACCTTGACTACCTCGGCCCCGAAATCGGCGAGGATCATCGAGGCGAACGGGCCGGCGAGGACGCGCGTCAGGTCGAGGACGCGGACCCCCTGCAGCAAACCTGCCTGTTGTTCCTGTTCCATTTCTCCTCCTCAGGACGGGGGCTGCAGCAGCGAGGCCCCTTCCCCCGGGACGACGACACTCGACTGCAAGTCCATCTCGATTCCGGTGCGCTGGCGGACCGCGGCGGCCAGCTGCGCCGGTTCCCCCTCGGCGCAGTCGCGGCGCACCAGGCCTCCGGCCCTTCCCCCCCAGCCGGCCCCCAGCCGCTGCACCGCCCCGGCTTCCTCTCCGCCCGCCTCCACGAGACAGCGGTTGACGGCGCCCACCACGCGGTCGTACTCCGGAGTCATGCGCCCGTACCCTCCCGGCAGGAAGCAGAGGCGCCAGTTCTCCTCTCCTGCGGCGACCGCGGCGGCGTGGCGGGCGAGCAGCTCGCCGTCTACCTCCTGGTCGCGGTCTCCGGAGTGGGAAAGGCGGATCAGCCGCAGGGCGTTTGCCATGTCGCCGCGGTCGAGGAAGCTCCGCATCATGTGCACCCGGTCCTGCTCGGCCAGGGCGAAAGCGGCGCGGCGGCGCAGCAGGACGGGGTAGTCCGCCGACAGGTGCGGGTAGCGGTCGGCGACCTCGCCGTGGCGGAACTCGGAGAACTGCTCCAACCTGCCGGCATTTGCGGCCAAGCGCTCCATCTCCCTCAACGAGGTGCGCCGCGGCAGCGCCCGCAGCAGCTCGAAGATGTGCGCCGGGGAGAGACCGAGATTTCCGGGGGTGACGTCCCGCAGCAGCCGCAGGCACTCCCCGCTCGCGAGACCGGAAAAACCGTCGCGCCTGGCGAGCGCCGGCAGGATCAGCTCCCGCAGCGCGAACACGGCGAGCGGATAGGAGATGACGGTCTCGTCCTTGGCGGCCTCGTCGTAGCGCCGCCGCACGCCGGTGTCGAAGCTGACCGCGGCGTATTCCTGCGGCAGCGGCACCCGTCCCTCGTCGCTGGTCGGCAGGGCTCCGACCGCCACCAGCTCTCCAACCTTTCCCATGATCATGCCGCCGTGGTCGGCGCAGCCGCCGCGGGTGCCGCGCAGCCACTCGGAGATGCCGATGCCGTCGGCGAGATCACCCGGTGACATCTCCTCCCAGGGGGTCAGGCCGTTGACGGCCATGGCGGCCCAGGCCGTCGACACCACTACTGCCGAGGAGGAGGACATCCCTCCGGCCGAGGGGACGTTGCTCCACAGCACCCCGTCGAATCCGCCGATGCGGCCCCGGAAGCGGCTGCAGAGATAGGTCAGCTGCCCCCGGGGCAGGACTTCCCAGTCTCCCGCCAGGCCGCTGCCGGTTTCCTGTTCGCGGCGGGAGCAGACGCCGCTGGCGAAATCGATGAACGCCTCCCTGGAACGCAGGTCCCGTCCGGGGTCGATGTCCCGCATATCGAACTCGACCGGGGGAAAGGGATCGACGGACCCGTCGCGGTCGCCGATGGAGCGCAGGCGGACCCGGGTCTCCGGGGAGGAGCCTTCCGGCAGGCCGGCTACGGTGATGACGTCGGCGCCCCTGAGCGCCATGCGCAGCGACGGCATGCCGAGG
>JAPOZF010000022.1 GCA_026706165.1 Gemmatimonadota bacterium | reverse complement strand
GACCCGCCGGGGATTGAGCTGCTCAGTCTCTCCGAAGAACACGGCAGCCTGGCCACGGAAGTCCGAGCCGCGGTACTGAATGCAATGGGCGAGGCGTTCGGCAATCCCTCAAGCAGCCATGCAGCAGGCGACCGTTCGCGCGAGCAGCTGAGCGACGCGAGGTCGTCGCTGGCCTCCCTTCTCGGATGCGAGCCCACCTCGGTCGTCTTCACCAGCGGCGCCACCGAAGCGAACAACACCCTCATTCGCAGTTTCTCCGGGCCGGGAAAAAGGATCGTCTCGACCGCGGTCGAACACTCCTCCGTCCTCGCCGCTCTCGAAAGGGCCGAGGGTGAAGGGACAAAGGTCGTGCTGCTTCCCGTGGGCAGGAGCGGGCTCGTCGATCCGGAAGACCTGCGGGAAGCGATTGCCGGGGAGACCGCCCTGGTATCGATTCAGTGGGTGAACAGCGAGACCGGGGTCGTCCAACCCGTCGAGGATTTCGGGCGAATCTGCTCGGAAGCCGGGGTGCCCTTTCACACGGACGCGGCCCAAGCAATAGGAAAGTTGCCGGTGAATCTGCGGGAACTGCCGGTCGACTTTGCGTCGATTGCCGGGCACAAGTTTCACAGCCCGCCCGGCACAGGCGTCCTGTACCTGCGCGGCAGCGGCGACCTCAGGGGGCTCCTGGACGGCGGCGATCAGGAGTCGGGCCTGCGGGCAGGCACCGAGAACGTCCCGGGCATCGCCGGGATGGGATGTGCTGCCGGCATACGTGCAGGCTCTCTCCTCGAGACCATCACCCGGCTCGACAAGCTGCGCGATCTGTTCGAGAGCGAGGTCATGGACCGGTGCGCCGGCGTGTCCCTAAACGGGGGGCGCGCCACCCGCGTGTGCAACACCACGAACCTGCTCCTTGACGGCGTGGACGGGCAGGCCCTGGTTGCCCGGTTGGACCAGCGCGGGATCCGGTGTTCGCAAAGCTCGGCATGCACCAACCACCGGCCGGAGCCCTCGCACGTGCTGCGGGCAATGGGACTGTCTGAGGAGGAAGCCTACGCAAGCGTCCGCTTCAGCTTGTCGGTGCTGAACAGCGAGGAGGAGGTGGTCGCTGCGGCCACCGCTGTGGCCGAAGTTGTGGAACAGGTAAGGGCATTTTCGGACTGGAAGGACACAAGCCAAACGGAGCCGTCGGAGGTGACCGAATGAAATTCGGAGGACACGAGACCTTCCCCGTCCGGGAAGGGTGGCTGCACAAAGGGTTGAAGCTCGTCGTCGAAGAACCCGAAAAGCTCGTTGACGAGCACGTTGCCGACTGGCTCGGTGTGGGCAGAAACATGGCCAAGTCGATCCGCTTTTGGCTCCAGGCGACCGGCCTGTGCGAGCAAGTCTCGGGGAAGAGGCCTCGGAAAAGCGCCCAGCTGAAAACTACCCGCCTGGGGCGCCTAATCTGGGAACGCGATCCCTACTTCACCGACACAGGCACTTGGTGGGCGCTTCACGTGAACCTGATCAGCAGGGAGGAGCACGCGTTCACCTGGGATTGGTTCTTCAACAGATTCAAGCTCCAGCGCTTCGACAAGGCGGTATGCGTCGAGGGACTGCAACGGTTCCTCCAGATGCATCGCGGCCGCATGCCCAGCCCCCGCACCCTCGACCGGGACGTGAGCTGCCTGCTTCTGAGCTATTCGAAAAGCATCCCGGACAGGGAAGTGGATCCGGAGGAGGCGCAGGAGTCTCCGTTCACCGAGCTCGGCTTGCTGTCCCACTACCGGACAAGCGGGTACTACGAGGTCGACCAGGGCACGAAAGCGATTCCCGCTCATATCCTGTGCTATTCCCTGACCAGGGCCTTCGGCGACGACGCCCACGACGGCCCGATCCAGGCCTCGGTCCAGGAGTCGTCACACCGGCGGGGCGGTCCGGGGAACGCCTTCTGCATGTCCGCGGAAGACCTGTACGAGGCCGCGATTCAGGCGGAAGACGAGCAGGTCGGTCTCGAAATCCACGGACTGGCGGGGCAGCGAAACCTCGTCGTCGAGCGACGGGAAGAAACGAACTGGCTGGATGAATATTTCACCCATGCGGGATCGGAGGGGCTCCATGCAGCTTAAATCAAAATCCACGGCCAGAGACCCTGTCTCGCAGGACTCATTTCTGCGTTCGATAAACATCGTCAACGACGGAAGAGCCAGGTCGGATCGCCCACTTCCGTCGAGGACCGAATTGATGAATTGTTCGCCGGGCTCGTCGTCTCCTCGGCGAGATGGAAGCTGAGAAGGCTGTCCCTGATTCGCCGAAAGAGGAGGGAGGAATCGCTTGATGGCTAGCATGCAAGAGGCGTTGGAAAGCCTGTCCGACAAGAGCATCCGCCACATCGTCAGTATTTCCGGCGGCAAGGACTCGACCGCGCTCGCCCTGTACTTGCGCCAGAGTTTCCCGGAGATCCCCGCGGAGTACGTGTTCTGCGATACCGGCTGCGAATTGCCCGAAACTTACGAGTATCTCGAACGGCTGGAAGCACTCCTGGGCGTGGAGGTGCAGCGACTCAATGCTCTCGACGACCTCAAGGTCGCGAGGAAGCCCGGGCGCAATCCCTTCGACCTCTACCTGAACGAGCTCTATGGCGGATACCTGCCGAATCCCCGTTCGAGATGGTGCACGAGGGCGCTGAAGATTCAGCCGTTCGAACGCTTCGTCAGCGACAGCCAGGCGTTCAGCTATATCGGGATCCGCGGCGACGAGGACAGAGAGGGGTACCAATCGAAGAAGCCACCGGTGATTTCGCAGCGGCCGAACATCCTGCCCGTGTACCCTTTCAAGGACGCGGGGATGGACCTTGAGGACATCAAGCGAATTCTGACCGAATCGGGAATCGGTTTGCCCGGTTACTACCGCTGGCGGTCCCGTTCCGGATGTTATTTCTGTTTCTACCAGCAGGTCGGGGAGTGGCAGAACCTCAAGGAAGTCCACCCGGATCTTTTCGAAAAAGCAATGGGGTATGAGCAGGATAGCGCCGGAGACCGGGGCTATACCTGGGTAGACGGACGACCGCTACTCAGGATTGCGGAGCTGCCGGAACGCGAGGAGATCCCGGCGCCAGATCTGGCCGAAGGTTGTGCCGTGTGCCATCTGTAACCTTGACGGTACGCCCGGATCTCGGCCTCTTTCTGATCTATGGACCGGGACGAGTTCCTCGAGAAGATCGAGCGCATCAACGTCTGGCAGCGACGCGGTGAACGCGCGCCGCATAAACCCCTGCTGCTGCTGTTGGCCCTCGGGCGGATCCTCCGCATGGAGGACCGCCTTGTCCCATACATACAGATCGAGCCCCGGCTTACGGACCTCCTGAAAAACTTTGGTCCGCCCCGCAGGGCGCGGCACCCGGAGTTCCCGTTCGGCCGCCTTCCCGCCGACGGACTCTGGGAGATCCCCGGAAGCGAGACCCTGTACCGCACTGCCAGTGGAGACCTTCGAGTACGTGATTTGCGCGAGCGCGGCCTGCAGGGCGGTTTTCCAGGGCCGCTATACGACCTGCTCCGCAACCGGCCGGAGCTCGGGAGAGAGGCGGCCCAAAGACTACTGGACGGGCACTTCCCCGAATCCCTGCACGATGAAATCCGCGATGCTGTCGGAATCCCGCGAACCTGGGTGGTACGGGACGCGCCCCTGCCCCCGCGGCGCGATCCGGCTTTTCGCGACGATGTTCTGCGGGAGTACCAGCGCCGGTGCGCCATCTGTGACTTCGACGTGCGTCTGGGGAATGAGTTGATCGGGTTGGAAGCGGCACACATCAAGTGGCATGCCGCAGGAGGTCCGGACGAGGTCGCCAATGGACTGGCGTTGTGCGGGCTGCACCACAAGGCGTTCGACCGTGGTGCGCTAGGTCTGGAACCGATAGAGTCCGGGGGCTACAGGGTGCTGGTCTCGAGCGAGGTCCACGGCCTCAGCGCCCCGGTCCGCTGGTTCCTCGACTACCACGACAGTCCGCTTCGAGCGCCCCGGGACACCTGCCTCGGCCCCGACCCCAGGTTCGTGAAGTGGCATGAGAAAGAGGTGTTCCGCCGCCCGGCGCTGACCTGACCGCGGCCAATCGGCAATCATTACCCCTACGTGACGGGCTAATTTGGCAAAGGGATCAGGTGGCATCAGGTTTGGGGTGATCCTCGGGGGTTTACCCCCGCGAGGGAATGCTCCAGAAGAGGTAGGGAAAGCAGGCATCGGTCATGAACTGGATGAGGACCCCCCGTCCTCCTCCGAATTGCTCTCTCCGGCGCTGGCCCTGCTCGGATTCTCCGAGACCCCTGGGGGCCTGTCCTCCCGCTTTCCTTTATTCAGGTCTTCCAACAGGCACTCGATACGGGTCAGCTTCTCGACGATAGGCTGAAGAGGTCTCGAAACCCGCCTGTCCTCGGCTTCCCGCGCCGCGGCTTGCAGTTGGTTCCGGACTTGATTCGGACGGATTATGCCCGCCAGGGTTATATCGAATCCATGGTGGTGGCCTCCAAGGGTCGAAAGGCCCACGTCGCCGTAGTCCAGGATGCGGCCCAACATGCTCTGGTCCAGGTGCACATACCGGATGTGTTCCGTGTCGACTCTGTTGATGTGTTGGGCGATGATTCCATGGCATTCCTCGACCTGGTCGCCGGTGATCGAATAGCTGGTTCCTACGGTGTGGTAGAGAAGGACCGCCATTTGCAGGATCGCGCCGGCCAGAAAGGCGAAATAGGCGAAGACGACAATATCCGGCCTCCAGGCTCCCAGAAGTCGGTCCAGAAAGTCAAACTCAGGATGCCAGCGATACGTCCCGTAGGCCAGGGCGGCCAAAATCAAAACGATTACCAGTGAACTGAGCTTTGACCGCAAGGAAGGCCGCAGGAACACCGGTTCACCTGTCTTTGATTCTGACATGGCAACTCCCCTTTCGAGTACCTTGCGGTCCTCGATAGTTGGTTCGGGCTCTTCCTTGCGGACCACTCTTTACAACCAAAGAAGCAGACAGCGGCAGATTGCAGGGAAGGATCAATCTGCTATCTGAGATAGAGGAGCCGCCTCGTCTGCACCCCTCCCGGGTATTGCAGGCGGGCGATGTAAACCCCGGCGGCAACCGCCGAGCCCTGCCGGTCGCGGGCGTCCCAGAGAACCTGGTACACCCCGGCGGACTGGAACTCATCCACGAGGGTGCGCACCGGCTGCCCGAGGAGGTTGTAGATCGCCAGCCGCACGGGCGCGGCCTCGGCGAGATGGTAGACGATCTGCGTGGTGCTGTTGAAGGGGTTGGGCACATTGGGGCTCAGTCCGCTGGCGGATGCTGCTGCCTTGGCCGCGGCCAGTGATTCGACGCCTGCAATCCTCATGCCGCCGCCCAGCGTCAGTTCCAGGATCTGGCGTTTGTTGCCATTGAGGGGAATGCTGTGCCACTGACCGACGACCTCGCCGTCGGCGTCGCGGGCACGGGCCTGATAGAACCCGCTCACCTGCCTCCCGCCGTAAATAGTCAGGGACGCCTGGCCGTCAGCATCGGTGGTCGCGTTCCAGGCGAAATGGCGGGAACGGCCGGCGATGGCGCGGGAAAACTCGACGGTCAACCCCTCGACGGCGTCGCCCAGGACCGTGACCTCCACTTCCG
>JAPOZF010000603.1:318-5611 GCA_026706165.1 Gemmatimonadota bacterium | reverse complement strand
GAGGACGCCGGGGGCCATGCGGCCGAAAAGTTAGGAAAGGTTCACGGCAGGCCCGGAACGGGCGGGTCGGGGCGGTCCTGGGGTGACAGGGGCTCGCCGCCCCCGTCGGTGACCACGAATGAGCACTCGACCTGGAAGGAGAAGGCCCCCGGGGTGAACAGCCCGGCCTCCAGCGACAGCACCATGCCGGTCTCCAGGGGCAGGTCGGAGGGCTCGTCGACGCAGTCGTCGCGGATGCGCAGGCCGTTGTCGGGGACCAGGATCGGGTAGTCGCGGACCTCGAGGCCGATGCCGTGGCCGTGGGGAAAGGACCCGCTGATTCGGCGCCCCTCCAGCAGGCCGCTCATGGCCTCGGCGACGCTCGAAGCCTTCGCCCCGGCGCGGGCTGCCTCGGCGCCGGCGGCTACCGCGTCGCGCAGCCCCTCGTAGCGGGCGCGGTTCTCCGCGTCCGGCTCGCGCAGCGCCAGGGTCTGGCCGCTGTCGGAGCAGTAGCAGTCGAAGACGCAGCCGTAGTCGGTGTAGAGGAGGTCGTCCTCGAGGAGGGTCACGTCCGGTTCCGTCGAGAGCCCGAGGCCGCGGACGCAGACCGCGAAGTGGTCGAGGTCCGCCCCTTCCTGCGCCACCAGGGCGCGGTACTCGGCCACCATATCCCGCGTCGACGTTCCGGGGCGGGCCCCGGACAACACCCGGGTGGCCGACTCCTCGCCGATGCGGCAGGCGGTGCGCAGGCGCTCGAGCTCCTCGGGGCTCTTCACCATGCGGATGAGGAGGATGAGGTTGGAGCAGTCCCTGATCGCCGCTTCCGGCAGGCTCTCGCGGATCCCGGCGAGAGCGGCGGCCGGCAGGTTGTCGCACTCGACGCCGATGCGGCCGTCGGCGAGGCCGCGGTCGGCCAGCGCCTCCGCCAGCGAGCCGACGGCGGTGGCCTCCGGGTCGAGACGGCGGGCGAACTCGAGGAAGTACTGCTGCCGCTCGCTGAGCGGGAGATCGGCCGGGGCCGAGTCGTCGAAGCCCCCTCCTCCCGCGGAGCGCACATCGAGCACCCAGGAATCGAGGGAGTTGGCGGCCAGCAGCGGCACCAGGACGAGGGCCGGCTCGCCGTGGCGCGGAAACAGGGCGAACTGCTGCGTCAGCCCGGTGCCGGCGCCCGGCCGGGTCATGTACTCCTTGAACAGCTTGTCGAGCCAGCAGTAGTAGTCGCTGAAGTAGGTGATGTTGGTCGGGCTCGTCGCCACCAGGGCGTCGAGGCCGCAGCGGTCCATGTACTCGACGGCGCGCCCGCGGTTGAAGAGCATGATGTATGTACGAGCTCCTACCTGTAGGGTTCCATGGCTGCATCCGCCGCCGCCTGCAGCAGGTTGTACTCGCTCTGCCGCGTGCTGCCGAAGATCAGGCAGCCCCGCCCGCGTTCGCGCTCGTACGCGGCCCGGTCCTTCGGCATGACCGCCGGCTCGACCGCCAGGCCCCTAGCGAGGGCCGCGGCGATCACCTTCTCCATGGCGGCGAGAACGTCCGGATGCTCCCACTGCCCGTGCAGCCCCATGGTCGCCGCCAGGTCCCCCGGACCGAAGACGATGCCGTCCACCTGCTCGACCGCGAGGATGGCGTCGATGTTCTCGACCGCCAGGGCCGACTCGATCTTGGGGATCACCACTACCGCCTCGTTGGCCGCCTCGCAGTAGGCGGCGACGTCGCTGCTGTCGTAGCCGGCGTTGGCCCCCAGGGCCAGGCCGCGTTCCCCCGCCGGGGCGTACCTGCACCAGCGCACCAGCTCTTCCACCTGTTCGGCGGTATCGGCGTGCGACAGCACGATGCCGAGGGCGCCGGCGTCGAGCATGCGCGACACCAGGGCGCGCTCCGGGGCCACCACCGTCACCCAGGGGGCGAGCCCGTTGTCGCGGGCGAGGACGAGGAAGTTGGTCAGGGTCTCCTCGTTGTGGACCACGTGCTCGGTGTCGACCATGAGGAAGTCGAAACCGGCGCGGGCGGCGACCTTGGCCACCGACGGCCGCAGCGATTCGAAGACGTTGAACCCGGCCGCCGGATCCCCGCGCTTCCAGGCTTCCTTTACTGGGTTGCTGATCATGGTCAGTAGTGAAACCTCTGCTTGCGGCGGTCGCGCTCGTACGCGGCGCGAAGCTCGCGCGCCTCGGGGTTGGAGCTCACCTCGGCGACCTCGACGTCCCACCACATGCCGGAAGGGGGCGGGAACCGGTGCTTCTCGATCTCGACGGCGATGATGCAGGGACGGGCTTCGTCGCGCGCCTCCCTGAGGGCGGCGCGCAGCTCCTCCTCGCTTTCGACGCGCCAGGAGCGCGCCCCCATGCTGGCGCCGTTGCCGGCGAAGTCGATGTCGAGGTAGTCGCCGGACAGGCGCCTCGTCTGCGGGTCGCGGGCGCGGAACTCGTTGCCGAAATCCCTCCCCGTCGTCGCCAGCTGCAGGCCCCTGATGCACTGGTACCCGTGGTTGTTGGAGACGATCACGGTGATCTTCAACCCCTCCTGCACCGCGGTGACGATCTCGGTCGGGGACATCAGGTAGGTGCCGTCGCCGACGAAGACGTACACCTCTCCCTGCGGCTGCGCCATGCGCACGCCGATGCCGGCGGGGATCTCGTACCCCATGCAGGAGTAGCCGAACTCGAGGTGGCAGTGCCGGCCGCCCGAGGTGTCCCAGAGCTTGTGCAGGTCGCCGGGCTGGTTGCCGGCCGCCGAGATCACCGTGTCCCCCGGCTCCGCCTCTTCGTTGAGGATGCCGATCAGGTGGCCCTGGCTCATCGCCTCCCCCGGGACCTGGGTGTAGATCTCCTTCTCCTTCTGCCTGCGCCAGGTCTCCCTCGCCGTGGCGACCTCCTCGACGTACGCGGCGTCCGGCTCGATGCCGGCCTCGGCGCAGGCCTTCGCAAGGGCGCGCAGGGCCTCGCGGGCGTCGGCGACGACCGGCAGGGCCCCCTGCTTGTACGCGTCGCGGCCGGCGACGTTGATGCCGATGAACTTCACCTCCGGATGGTGGAAGGCGGCCTGCGACGCGGTGGCGAAGTCGCTGAGGCGGGTGCCGGCGCAGATGACGAGGTCGGACTGGCCGATGATGCGGTACGCCGCCGGGTTGCCGCTGATGCCGAACGAGTGCAGGCAGAGCTCCGATTCGGCGGCCATGGCGCCGCGGCCGGCCAGGGTCTCCCCGACCGCCATGCCGGTCTGCTCGGCGAACTCCCGCAGCTGCGGGGAAGCGTCGGAGTAGTGGACCCCGCCGCCGGCGATTATCGCCGGCCGCCGGGCCGCCCTGATCATCTCCACCGCCTCGGCGATCCGCCGCGGTTCCGGGGGCCGGCGGTCGACGCCCCAGGTGCGTTCCTCGAAGAAGCGGACCGGGAAATCCCATGCGTGCGCCTGGACGTCCTGGGGCAGCGACAGGGTGACGGCGCCGGTCTCGGCCGGGTCGAGGAGGACGCGCATCGCCTCGGGGAGCGCGGTCAGCAGCTGCTCGGGCCGCGCGATGCGGTCGAAGAAGCGGCTCACCGGCCGGAAGCAGTCGTTGACGCTGACGTCGGCCGCGGACGGGTTCTCCAGCTCCTGCAGCACCGTCCCCTGGTGGCGGGTGGCGTAGTAGTCGGAGGGCAGCAGCAGCACCGGCAGCCTGTTGATGGTCGCCGTCGCCGCGCCGGAGACCATGTTGGTCGCCCCCGGACCGATGGAGGAGGTGCAGGCGAGGGTCGCCAGGCGCCGGTTGGCCCTGGCGTACCCCGACGCCGTGTGCACCATCGACTGCTCGTTGCATGGCTGGTAGTAGGGCAGCCCGGCGCCGCCGCATTCCTCCAGGGCCTGGCCGAGGCCGGCGACGTTGCCGTGCCCGAAGATGCCGAACAGGGCCGGGACGAGGCGGCGGCGCTCCCCGTCCCGCTCGCTGTACTGGACCTTCAGGTATTCTACGAGGGCCTGCGCCATGGTCAGGCGCCGGGTCTCGTGATCGTGGATGCTCATGGCATTTCTCCGTGCGCGCCGGTTTCTCTGTTCGCCTCGCATCAATTGAACAGCTCGCCGTGCTCGCCTGGGAACAGCTCGCCGTGCGTCATGCCGTGCGTCATATTGAATAGCTCGCCGTGCTCGCTTGAGCCCACGCGAGCCTGACGGTTCGATGTTCGCCCGGGGGCACGGCGCGCCTGGGCTTCAATTTCAACGGTTCGCCATGCCCGCCTGACTTGCGAGGCTGCCAAGTTCGATGTTGCGCCCCGGACCAGCGGGGGCATTGGGTCAAATACCATTGCTCGCCCGTGCCCGAATGGGCTGTACGCCGGCTCCGTTGCACCTTCATGCCGATCGCCGCCTCGCTTCTGCGCCGATCTCGCGCACCTGTTCCCAGCTTTCGCTCTCCCAGGACCTGGCGACGGCGTCCTGAACCTCGGCAACCGCCAGGGCCTCGGCAAAACCGGGTTCCCCCTGCCTGCCGGCGGCGATGCTGTCGAGGAATTTGCCGGCTTCGATCGCCTTGAGGTCGTCGTATCCCAGGCCGAGGGCAGGCCCCGGAGTGAAGCGCAGGTGGGACGGGTGCTCCGGGCCGCTGACGATGGTGGCGAAGCCGTCCTGGCCGCCCTCCTCTTCCGGAAGGTAGACCTGCAGCTCGTTCATGCGCTCGAAGTCCCAGCGGACCGCCCCCCTGGTCCCGTGCACCTCGAAGGCCATCTGGCACTTGAGACCGCTGATGATGCGGTCGACCTCGAAGCTGCCCCGGGCGCCGTTGCCGAAGCGGACGAGGGCGCCGGCGTAGTCCTCGTTGGTCACCTTTCCCCTGGGGCCGCCGCTGCTCACCGAGAAGTGGGTGCCTTCCCCGGCCTCGGCCAGGGGGCGCTCGCCGATGCAGGGGGCGCGGCCGCCGGCGACGCTGTCGATCGGACCGGCCAGCGCGTGCGCCATGTCGATTACGTGCCACATCAGGTCCCCGAGCGCCCCGAGGCCGGCGCGCTCCCGCTGGAACCGCCAGGAGAGGACGCCGTCCGGGTTGCTGGCGTAGCCCACGAGGAAACGGCCGCGGTAATGGGTGAGGTCGCCGAGCCGGCCGTCGCGGATCAGCCGGCGGGAGTGCTGCACGAGCGGCGCCCAGCGGTAGTTGTAGCCGACGAAGCTCAGTACCCCGGCTTCCCTTGCCACCGCCTCGATACGGGCGGTTTCCCCCGGACCGCGGCCCACCGGTTTCTCGCAGAAGATGTGCTTCCCCGCCGCGGCGGCGGCCTCGACGATCTCGAGGTGGCGGTCGTTCGGAGGGGCGATGTCGACGACGTCGTCCGCGGGATGGTCG
>JAPOZF010000603.1:0-308 GCA_026706165.1 Gemmatimonadota bacterium | reverse complement strand
GGTGGGCGTGGGGAGGGTGGAGGAGGGGCGGGCAGTCCGAGGTGCTGTCGGCGAAGCCGAAGCGCTGCCTGGCCTCGCGGGCGCGGCTCTCGACGTCGTCGGCGCAGACGACCAGCCGGGGCTGGAGTCCGCTGTCCCAGAAGCGGTCGGCGACAGTGCGGTAGGAGCGGCTGTGGACCTGTCCCATCCACCCCATTCCGATTACCCCGATGCCTGTGGTCCGAGCCATTTCAATCCCGTCCGCTACGAGCGGCAGAAGGTATCCGGGCTGTCCGCGCCGGACAAGCGGGGACCCGGGCGCACGACCC
>JAPOZF010000071.1 GCA_026706165.1 Gemmatimonadota bacterium | reverse complement strand
CACCCCACCGCAGATCGACGCATACGACAGGGACGGATACCTCCTGCTCCCCGGTTTCCTCGACGGCGGGGAGCTCGAGCGCTGGCGCCGGGCCGTCGACGACGGGGTCTCCCGCCTCGTCGGCAACGCCGACCCGGACATCAAGCTGTTCGACAACCAGGACCGCGACGACTTCTACAGGGACGTCTTCGTCCAGTGCGTCAACATGTGGAAGGGGAGCCGGCCGGTGCGCGAGCTCGTCCTCGACGAAAGGCTGGGCCGGCTGGCGGCCGAGCTGGTGGGCGCCTCAGGCGTGCGCCTGTACCACGACCACGCGCTGGTGAAGAACCCGTGGGCCAACCCGACCAACTGGCACCTCGACAACCCGTCCGACCCCTACTTCTCGCACCAGTCGACGATGCTGTGGATCGCCCTCGACGACGCCACCCTGCAGAACGGCTGCCTCTACTTCCTGCCCGGGTCCCACAAATCGAGCCGTTTCGAAAGGGTGACGGCCCTGAGCGAGACGCGGATCGACTCCCTTTTCGAGCACTACCCCGAATGGCGCGGCATCGAGCCGGTCGCCGTCGAGGTCAGAGCCGGGGACGCGGTCTTCATCAGCGGCATGATCGCCCACGCCGCCGGCCCCAACATGAGCCGCCGGCCGCGGCGGGCTTTCGCCATCCTCTTCATGCCGGAGGGGGCGACCTTCAGCGGACGGCAGAGCGCCCTTCCCGACGCCGTCTTCTCACGCCTCGAGATCGGCGACGTCATCGCCGACGACGAGCATCTGCCGCTGCTCTGGTCCGGGAGCTGAGGCGAGCGATGCGGAAAAACGAGGTTCGCGAGAAGCTGCTGGCCGGCCGTCCCGTCCTGGGGGCGATGCTGGGGCTGGGGTCTCCCAACGCCGCCGAGCTGATGGCCATGGCGGGGTACGATTTCCTCATCATCGAGACCGAGCACAACGGCCTCGACAGCGCCGAGGTCGAGCACATGCTGATGGCCATCGGGCAGGAGGCGGTCCCGGTCGTGCGCGTCCCGAGCGCCGACCCGGTGTTCATCCAGCGCGCCCTCGACATCGGCGGCATGGGCATTCTCGTGCCGATGGTGCGCACCGCCCGGGAGGCCGCCGCCATCGTCGCCGCCACCCGCTACCCGCCGCAGGGCTCGCGCGGGTTCGGCCCCCTGCGCGCCTCGCGCTACACCTTCGACTACGAGGAGTACTACGCCGGCGCCAACGACAACATCCTCGTCGCCCTGATCGTCGAAACAAGGGAGGCGCTGGACAACCTCGACGAAATCGCGGCCGTCCCCGGGGTCGACGCCCTGTTCTTCGGGCTCTTCGATCTCTGCCTGTCGCTGGGGCTCAACCCGATGCGGCAGCCGTTCCCCGAGCTCGAGGAGGCGATGGAGGCTGCGGCGGAGACCGGCAGAAAGCGGGGCGTGGCGATCGGCGTCGGGGTCCCCTCGCCCGGGGAACTTCGGGCCCGCAACGAGATGGGCTTCCGGTTTCACGTGTACGGCACCGACTACATGCTGCTCGGTGCCGCGGCGAAGGCCGGGGTGGAGGCGTTCCGCAGCCTGGAGGAGTGAGCTTTCAGGCTGGTCGGGGGCCGGCTGTCTGGTTACAGATTCCGGCGTTCCGAAACGTCCGGAACGCCGATGAGCGGACGAGCGCTCCCGCATTTCCGGGGGCTGTCAGGAGGTTGAGTCTGATGGCGTTTGATGGAGTTGCGTTTCTGAAAGCCCAGATCGCCGAGGTGAAACAGGTCTTCGAATACAAGAAGAGAACGGAGGCGGAGGAGGCGGAAAAGCTGGAGTACTGGCGCCGGTTGAGGGACCGTTTCAAGCCCGGTTCCGCGGAAGCCAGGTGCCTTCAGGGGTTTATCGAGTCGGCGGAGAGGAGCCTCCAGTGGGAACGGGAGGCGCAGGAGAGACGCCGGCGAGAGATGGAAAACCTCACGCTTCTGGTGAAGGCCCTCGAAGCGGAGAAGCTTCACACCCTCGACGACTTGCTCAAGGGCCTGTCGGAGGAGGACTGAGGTTTCGGGGAGCGCGCAGGCCCCGACCGGTTCTTTTCGGGCCTCCCCTACCCTGGTGCCGCGTCCCGGGAATCCCTTGCGGCGCCCTGCGAGCCGGGCGCCTGTGCGCCGGGATCTTCCAGGCTATCCGTGGGATCCGACGCCAGGTCCAGCTCCACCTTCTCGATGCTGATCCCCTCGCTGCCTTCCTCGAGCTTCACTGTCAGTAGGTTCTCCCCGCTCGCCAGCGCCGCACCGGCTACCGGATAGACCAGCCAGCCTTCGTCGACCGCGGCCAGGCGCAGGCGGATGTTGTTGAAGCGGATCTCCAGCCGTCCGGCGGTCTCCCTCGCCATCGCAACGGTGTAGAGGCCGTCCCCCCAGACGTAGGGATTGCGCCGGATCAGCCCGCTGCCGACCCGCTGTTCCTCCGGGCCGTCCTCGGCCTCGTCGGACGCCAGCAGGCGCAGCCGCGCCTCGCAGCTGCCCAGACTCCGGGCTGATTCGCCGACGTAAAGCTTGAAGTAAGTGACCCCCCTGCCGTGCCGCCCCAGCTGCGCCGGCAGCGGAGCCAGGGCATTGGCATTCTGGAAGGCGTGGATGACTGTGATCCCGTCCTCGGGGTACCCGAACTCCCACGGGGCTCCGCCTGAGCGCCGCTGCAGGGCGAAGGTCTTCTTCTTTCCCGCCAGCTTCCCCGGATCACCAGCTTCCGACAGGAAGGTCCGGTTCGTGTCCCAGTCCTGAAGATGGCAGGGACTCACCGGCTTCGGCCGCAGTCCGGCCGCTTCCACGGCGCGGTCGTCCGAGCACCGGAAGTTGAATACGGCGATGCCGTCGGCCCCCTGGCGCCACCACTTCGACGCCAACCCGCGCAGCACCGGCAGCGGCGTGCACTTGTACCCGTCCGAGGAATGGTGGTTGTCGTGGCACGGGTACACCTTCACCCGCTCCGAACCGGGGAGCCGCTTGAACGCGGCGATGTCGACGTCGAACGAGCGCGCCCCCGCGATCAGCAGATCGACCAGCCCTTCCCGCACCCAGGTCTCGATGTCGATGCCGTCGAAGCGGCACCCCTCGATGGACTCGGCGACGCGCGCCGCCAGCAGCAGCGGCCGCCCCCGTTCCCGCGCCCGCCGCCGCATCATCTCCCGCACCTCGCGCATGAACCGGGTGAGCTCGCCGCGCAGCTCCCACTGGTGGCCGACCCGCAGGAAAGGGGCGCCCCTGGCGAAATCGAGCTGCAGCCCGTCGACGTCGTAGCCGGCCAGCTCGCCCAGCACCCCGAGCTGGAAAGCGCGCACCTCGGGGTTGGCGTAGTCGAGCTTCTTCATGCTGACCTCGCCGTCCAGCCGCGGCAGCTCGAGCCGCGGCGGCTTCTCCGGATCCTCCTCGAAGTCGACGAGCCACTCCCTGCTGCCGCGCATCGGCGCCAAGTCGAAGTTGGGATCCTGGCCGGCGTTGACGCGGAACGACAGGAACACTTCGAGCCCGCGCTGCCGCGACAGGGACACCACCTGCGGCAGGAAGTCGTTGCCGGCGTCGAGCCACTCCTTCAGGCTAGGGTAGTGGGGCAGCAACCTGCTCGGGTAACAGGCCATGGCCCCGTCGACATCCCACAGGACCGAGTCGAAGCGGAACTCCTCCCACCGGGTGAAGTCGAGCACCACCTCGGCGTACTCCTCAGGCGGCAGCAGCGAGGGGCGGTAGTTGAAGAAGGCCGGGTCGTTGTGGTTCAGGAGACGGCGCGGGCGGGTCACGCAGTCTTCGTGCTCTTTTTCCAGGTTCATCTTTGCCAAGTCCTTTTTAAATTCCGTCTACAGTTGAACCATTCGCCCGATCGCACAATCGGCTTTGCCTGTGGAGGACGGCGGGTGGAGCCGGGAAGATATCGATGCCGATGGTACCGTACACTGACGGTGCGCCCCCCCACGGGATTTGTTACACATTGTCTGTTTCTTTCGAATTCAGACGCAATCAAAGTCGAGCCCCGGACGTGCCGCGATGGTAGCGTGGGTCGCTCGCAAAAACCTCTTGACCCACTGCTTTTTTTTTTCTTACATCCTGAATGAAACAGGGGTCGCGGGGGAGTCGAAGGAAGCAGTACTTGCGGCGATCCTGCCCCCCGGAAACCGGACTGAACGAGCGGGAGTATCAGCATGTGCTACATAGATGGACGACTTGGGCAGGAGAAAGGAGAGGGTAACGGCGACGCGCGCGTTGCTGCCCCGTGCGCACTGAATCGAGTAGTGCAGACATGCAACCCCATCTCGTTTTTGGAGAAAGCAGGAAGATCATGAAAGTTTTCATCTGCGTTACCGACAGCGGTGGATGTAATACAGATCCGTGTTAAGAACCAAAATGGGTGTAGGGAAGGAGCAGTGGCAAATCGTCGCTGCTCCTTTTTTGTATGTATGGCAGGAGATGGGAATAAGACGAGAGCAATGAAGAATACATGGCTTAAAGTACCGGCATTGACTTTGTTCGGTCCCCTTTTGCTGTACGGGCATCAGGGGGACAGGATCTACCCCATTCTCGAAATTGCCGAAGAGTCTAGTATCGATTTCAAGGATGGAGTAGTGGATGACTGGATTGAGTTGATCGGAGAGCCAACGTTCACGGTCCTCGATTTTACCGTTTTCGAGTCGCATCGCCGGAGCGCTGTCACGAAGGCATTCGATCCGTCGGATCTGGATTTCAGGATCTGGATAGGATGGGGCCGTACCCCGCCTCGCATATATGTTGCCGCCATTTTTAGCGACAATGTTTTTGTAGGCCCGGAATTGAGCCTTGGCGCGGTGCTCGGTGGTCATCAGGATCACATGTACCTAAAAATCGACGGAGACCACGATGGGGCACCCCGAAGAGACCCTACAAATCGTTTTGGGGGTACGGACGACGACTCGGGAATTTGGGAACAAGATGCTCAAATGTACCACGCCTTTTCCATCCCGGTCGACGGACCACATGTAACTCTTCGGTATCTAGAAGTCTTGTTCGACGAAGATAACCAGTGGTGGAGTTACCCTCCGTATGGTGACGGCGGCGGTTCCGTGTCGGGGGAGAATCCGGTGTTCTGGGTCGTGGAATTCTACGTAACCCCTTTCGATATGCTGATCCGCAAAGAACCTGAAAGCAGCGTGGTATCGGACCTGTTTCCGGGGAAGACCATAGGGTTTCAGTTCGAGGTTTGGGACTTCGATGATAACGATGCGAGTCAGAACTATGCAGCTGCCTTGTATACCTTGGGAGACCATTCCGGTCTGACTGTTGGCGACGTGTTCAATGATGCGGCTTCATGGGTGGACGGCATCCTGATCGGAGACGAGTCCACAGGCGACCCCGGCTCCGTCGTAAAAACGGATTCCTGGGCCTTGATCAAGGCTTCATTGCTGGACTGACGCTCTTGGTTTACTGAGCCCTTTCTTGGCCAATTTCGTCAGGTGTAAATGAGCACGTGGCAAGACAAGGCCGGTCGAACATGGCTCGTTTCACCTCCTTCGGGTCGGTACTCTCAATCCTCGTATGCGCATCTTGTCAGGATTTCCGTGTTTCTGATACGGAACCACCCGCACCCGCAAATAAAGCACCGGACTTTACCCTTGCCACCATCAC